>JAZLBM010000118.1:0-17673 GCA_045613705.1 Eubacteriales bacterium
CATGGATACCAACGTTCCCGACACGGTTCTTGAGTCCGCGCGTCTCGATGGCGCTCACGAGCTTAAGACATATTGGGTAATTGCAATGCCCATGGTTAAGCCCGCATGGCTTACCCTTATCGTGTACTCCTTCCAGGGTCTCTGGAACCAGGGTGCATCGGTTTACATTCACTCCGAGCAGCTCAAGTCCTTCAACTACGCGATAGGACAGATCACTGCCGGTGGTATCAAGCGTGCAGGCGCAGGTGCCGCATCCACAGTTATTATGATGTTGGTTCCCATCATCGTGTTCGTTATTTCTCAGTCGAACATTATTGAGACGATGGGCTCCAGTGGTATGAAGGATTAAGGAGGAAGCAAATGAAAAAGTTTACAATAGCTCTTGTATTTGCTCTCGTCCTGCTTATGCTGCTGGCGGTTCCGGTAGGAGCGTTCAACTCCTTCCAGACCTATACGTACTCGATCAACGGAGATCCTCTGTATTCTCCCGATGCGTATATTCCCGTAGCGACCTATAATTCCGATCATATGGGACTTGAGACGGCACTTTCCTCTCCCAACGACATGGTCGTTGACGAGGATATGAACGTGTACATCGCGGATATGAGTGCCAACAACATCGTCGTGCTTGACAGATACTACAAGCACAAGTTCACAATTTCTACCTTTACCAACGAGATCGGCGCACCCGACAAGCTGAATTCTCCCCGTGGCGTATACGTAACCAAGAACAAGTACAACGGTTACGGTGAGCTCGTGGAGGAGGGAAGAATCTACGTATGTGATACTCTGAATTACCGTCTGGTTGTTTTTGACCGCTCCGGTAACTTCCTTTACGTACTGGATGCTCCCGAGTCTCAGCTGATCGAGGATGACGATATCTACCGTCCCGTTGCGGTAGCAGTCGATAAGTACAACCGTATCTACGTCGTATCCGATACGACCACCGACGGTATTATCGTGCTTACCGAGGACGGTGAGTTCACCGGATTCATCGGTGCTCAGAAGGTTAGCATTTCCGTTTGGGATATTATCTGGAGACGTTTCCAGACCGACGAGCAGAAGAAGCTTTCTTCCTCCTTCGTTCCCGTTACCTTCAGTAACATCACGGTAAGTGAGGACGACTTCATCTATGCAACCTCGGATAAGATCGATTCCAGTAAGGTGGCAAGCGCCATCCGTAATAAGTCCAAGAGCGGTGATAACTCTCCTGTTAAGATGTTGAACGCGGCAGGCTCCGAGATCATGCGTCGTAACGGTTTCTATCCCCCCTTGGGTGAGATCAGTTATATCGATAAGACCAACGATTCTAGCTACACCTACACCGGCGTTTCTACCGTCGGCGACGTAGCACTTGGCGAGGCAAGCACCTGGTCTATCAGTGATACCAAGCGAAGCAAGGTGTTCACCTATGACTTCGACGGTAACCTTCTCTTCGCCTTCGGTGATATGGGTAACCAGCAGCTTGGTAACATCGGTTACGTTCAGGCTATCGCTTACCAGGGTGATAAGCTTCTGATCCTTGACTCGGGAACCAGTAAGAGCATTGCGGTTTACGAGCGTACCGAGTACGGTGAGATCCTGTATCAGGCAGTTTCCGACCAGATCAACCGTGAGTATGATAAGTCTATCGAAAACTGGCGCGAGATCCTGATGAGAAACTCCAACTTCGATGCCGCATATATCGGTATCGGTCAGTCGCTTTACAGAAGCGGTCAGTATGAGGAGGCTCTCGAATACTACAAGGCAGCCTACGATACCTCCAACTATTCCAACGCATTCGTTGAAATTCGTAAGAATACCATCGAGGATTATTTCGCACTGATTCCTCTGGCAATTATTGCGATCTGCGTAGCAGTCGTGCTTCTTTCCAAGAAGATCACCAAGATCAACCTCCGTGCGGCTACATCCGGTGAGAAGATCACCTTCGGTAAGGAGCTTCTTTACGGCTTCCATCTGATCATGCATCCCTTCGATGGATTCTGGGATCTGAAGCACGAGAAGAGAGGCTCCGTAAGAGCCGGTTTCGTCTTCCTTGCCGTTACCGTTGCCACCTTCTACTACCAGGCAATCGGTCAGGGCTACCTCTTCAATCCCCGTGGAAGCTATTCCACGATCTTCACGCAGCTTGTCAGCGTAGTCGTTCCTCTTCTGCTGTTCATTACGGCAAACTGGTGTCTGACTACTCTGTTTGAGGGTGAGGGAAGCTTCAAGGATATCTTTGTTGCAGTTTCTTACTCCCTTGTTCCCGTTCCGCTGCTTATCATTCCCTCGACCATTTTCTCCAATATGGTTGCCGTAAACGAGAAGAGCTTTGTAAATCTTCTTGTGTCTCTGGCATTCGTTTGGGCTGGCTTCCTGATCTTCTTCGGAACCATGGTCACCCACGATTACTCCCTTGGTAAGAATATAATCACTGTTATCGGAACTATCGTCGGTATGGTATTCATCATGTTCGTAGCATTGCTGTTTACCACGCTGCTCGGTAAGATCGTCGGCTTTGTTTCCAATATTATTACCGAGATCAGTTATCGATTGTAAACGCACAGAAAGGAGATTGATAGAATGGAAAAAATGAAAAAATTAATATCGACCCTCTTGACTGTGTGCATGCTGCTCGGTGCCCTGACAGGTCTCTTCACCTTTGAGGTATTTGCTGCCAATGAGGATGAGGATGAGATTGATTGGTCCGAGGTCGATTTCACAACTGAGGCGTACTATTCCGCCGATGAAAAGCTCGCAACTATGGAGCTTCGCTTCGAAAAGGGCGAGTATCAGCTCTGGGTACACAAATATACCGGAGAAGTTGCCGTAGTCAACACGGCGACCGGTGAAAAGCTGTTCACCAACCCCTACGACGTAGGTCTTAGTAAGTCCACCGCTTCCGTAAAGGCAGAGCTTCTTTCCCAGATCCTCATCGAGTATACGGGAAATGAGGTTTCCGGTGTTCAGAAGTTCACCAGCTACGCCGATGCGGCCAGCAACGGACAGATCAAGATCAAGAGCATTAAGAACGGTATCCGTGTAGAGTATACCATCGGTCGTGAGGAGACCAAGTACCTGGTTCCCCGTCTGATCGAAAAGGAGCGCTTCGAAACGTTGATCCGTGAGCCTATGCGTCAGGTATGGGAATCTCTTAAGGACTCTCCCAACGCGAACGAGAGAAAGATCGCAAACGATCTGAACAAGTACTTCGGTCGTTTCGATAACGACCTTGAGGTCTTCTACGTTCTGCAGGATCCCGAGAAGTTTGCAGATTCTCCCCTGAAGCTGAGCGGTCTGTACCGCGATTTCCCCATCACCGCTACTCTTGGTGCCGTATATTCCTTTGACGCATTTGCAGGTACTGCCGAGATCGAAAAGATCGAGGGTTATATCAAGACCTACTGTCCTGCATATACCTATGAGGAAATGGATTACGACCACGAGCGCACTCAGTACACCAGCGCTGACCAGAACCCCGCAGTATTTAAGCTGGCTCTGGAGTATACGCTGGACGAAATGGGTCTTAGCGTAACCCTTCCCGCAAACGGTATCCGTTTTGACGAGTCTTTGTATCAGCTTTCCAACGTAACCATTCTTCCTTATATGGGAGCAGGTATGTACAGCACCGAGACTCTTGCCAATACCGGTTATACCTTCCTTCCCGACGGCTCCGGTGCGATCTTCCGCTTTGAGGATCTTGCTGCATCCGGAGGAACCATCGGTGGTCCTATCTACGGACAGGACTATGCATACCATACCATTACCAGCAGCAAGTATCAGGAGACCCTGAGAATGCCCGTATACGGTGTGGTTCAGAATAATTTGTATTCCTACCGGAAGAACACCACCTCCGGTGTTTACGAGATCGTTGCGAACGAGAATCCCACCAGCAGCGGCTTCTTCGCTATTATCGAAGAGGGAGACGCCCTTTCTGAGATCCGTTCCCGCCACCTCGGTAAGACGGGTGAATACCATACCGTTCAGGTTACGGTTAAGCCTCGTCCTTACGATACCTACAACGTTGCAGATGCAATCTCTGTAAGTAAGGCAACTACCTGGACGGTCGTTTCCGACAGAAAGTACGTTGGCAACTATACCATCCGTTACGTTATGCTTACCGATGATGCAATTGCAGCAGAGAAGGGACTTACCAATACCTATTCTGCCGATTACTTCGGAATGGCAGAGGCATACCGCGACTATCTGACTTCTCCCTATTCTACAGGAACGCAGAAGGAAGCGGTAGAGAATCAGTCTTCCGTTCTGACCCGCCTTGAGGCTAACCAGGTTGAGAGCGATATCCCGCTTTACCTTGAGACCTTCGGCGCAATGGAGACGGTTGAAAAGGTTCTCTCTGTTCCCGTTAACGTTATGACTCCTCTTACGACCTTCGAGGATATCCAGCAGATTTATGAGGATCTTTCTCAGGAGAGCGTAGGAATCGGAAACATCAACTTCAAGCTGACCGGTTATGCAAACGGCGGTCTCTACTCCACCATGCCCTATGACCTTGAGTGGGAAAAGGCAGTTGGCGGTAAGTCCGGCTTTGAGGATCTTCTTGCTTATGCCAACGGCATCAACGAGGTTTCCGCAACCGACGGCAAGAACCTTGGTCTGTATCCCGATTTTGATTTCGCGAACGTTCAGCAGACCTCCTCCTTCGACGGATTCAGTCTGAAGAAGCACGCGATCAAGACCATCGATGACCGTTATACCGGTAAGCGTACCTACAGCGCAACCTTCCAGACCTATGAGTCCAGCGGAAGCCTTGCTGTATCTCCCGCATACTTCAGCCACTTCTACAACAAGCTGGCAACCAAGTATCTGAAGTTCAGCGTAGATGAGACGGGATCCGATCTCGGTATTTCCGTATCTACCCTTGGTACCGATCTGAATTCCGACTTTGATGAAGATGAGCCCTACAACCGCGAGGACTCCAAGCAGTTCACCATCGATGCCGTCAAGTCTCTTTCCGAGACCTACGGAAAGGTTATGACCACCGGCGGTAATGCTTACACCTGGCAGTACGTAGACTACATTCTCGATCTTCCCATCGACGGTAGCCGTTACCTTTCTTCCAGCAACTCCGTTCCCTTTACGGGTATCGTTCTCCACGGCTTCATTGAGTATGCCGGTGGCGCGATCAACATGGAAGGAAACATCCAGTACGGTATTCTGAAGGCAATCGAGAACGGCGCATCCCTCTACTTCATCGTGACCTATGATAACGCAACCAAGCTGAAGGAAGACTATTACTATAGCCAGTACTACTCGGTACGTTACGATATCTGGGCAGGTCAGTACAACGAAGAGGGCGAGTTCGAGGCAGGCGAGCTTGTTGATATTTACAATACGCTCAACGACGTAACCCGTGATCTTCAGACCAAGCTGATCATCAACCACGAGCTTCTTGTCGGACAGAGAATTCCCGATGCCGACGAGGTCGAGGCTGATGCAAAGGCTGAGGCTGAGGCACAGAAGCTTGCCGAGGCACAGGCTGCCAAGGAAGCAGAGGAGACCTTCCGTCGCGAGCTTCTCGAGGCGAGAGTTTCCGCAATTTCTACCGCAAGCGTTGCCGTTTCTTCCGCAAAGACCAGAGTTCCGAGAGACACTACCTTCGCGGTAAATCTCTCCAACATCAACCAGAAGGTCGAGCTGATTGAAAAGGCAGAGGCAGAGATCAAGGCTCTTGGCGAGGGCGAAGACAGCTCCAAGCTTGAGACTCAGATCGAAAACGCAAAGAAGGAAATTGAAAGAATCTACACCAACTTCATGTCTTCCTACAACGCAATCATGCAGTCCAAGGCTACGGTTGACGATAAGGTAAGAGTTGTTGAGACTGCCGTTGAGTACTTCAAGACCAGCGGTATCTACTCTCAGGCCTTCATCGATGACACCGCTCTCCTTCTGGACGAGATGGCAGTTGTTGTTGCTGAGATGGACGAGATCGTTGCAACGGTTGAGGGCTACAAGAATCAGATCCTTGCTGCTGCGGATAAGTATCTTGTTACCGAGGACGAAGACGCAGGTGACGAGGATGAGGATACCGGTCTTGCTATCAACGAGAGATATCTCCTTGATGACGGTTCTATCGTTGCCATTACCTACGGTGAAGAGGGCGAGCCCTACAGAACCTTCCTTCTGAACTACAACTACTTTACCATTTCCGTTGAGTATAACGGACAGACCTATGAGATCGATCGTTACGGCTTCGTTGTGATCGATTACGAAAACTGAGAAAGAGAGGTGTGACAATATGACAAATGCAAAAGATTTGGCAGGGAAGCTCGGTAGTCTGAAATCCGCTCCCAAGAAGAAAAAGAAGATCGCCTCTCTTGACAGACGTAAAGCCCGTGCAGGTTGGTTCTTTGTAATGCCTTTCATCATCGGCTTCATAGTCGTATATCTGCCCATCGTGTTCCGTTCGCTGCAGTTCAGCTTCAGCGCAATGGACCGTATCCAGGGTGGTGGATACAACCTTGTTCCCGTAGGCTTTGAGAACTACAACAATGCACTCTTCATCGACCCTCAGTATCTTCAGATGTTGGTTTCGGGTCTTAAGGATCTTGCCTTTGATATTCCCGCAATCGTTATCTTCTCTCTGTTTATGGCAGTGCTTCTGAACCAGAAGATGGTGGGACGAGGCGCGTTCCGTGCAATCCTGTTCATTCCCGTTATTCTTTCCACCGGTATTATGCAGTCCATCGAGGCTACTAACCAGATCGGTGAGCTTGGTGAGTCGGGAATCGAATCCGGATCCGGTGTCAACACGACGCAGGAGATCGTTTCGGCAATGGACATTCAGGTGCTCTTTGCCAACATGAAGGTCGGAACAGAATTGGTTGAGTACGTTACGGCAATGATTAACGATATTTATGATATCGTTAACCGTTCCGGCGTACAGATGCTGATCTTCCTTGCAGGTCTTCAGTCGATCTCTCCTGCAATTTACGAGTCCTGCTCCATCGACGGAGCAACCGCGTGGGAGACCTTCTGGAAGATTACACTTCCTATGATCAGCCCGATGATTCTTGTAAATGCGGTATATACGATTATCGACGCATTTACCGGTAAGAACAACGCAATGATGGACTTTATCCAGAATGCAATGGCAAACTCCAACGGTGAGACCTTGGGTGCGGCAATGGCGTGGATGTACTTCTTCGTCGTTATGCTGATCCTGGCGGCGGTAGCCGGTATCATGTCTGCCTTCGTGTTCTACCAGAGAAAGGATTAAGGAGGTGTTACGATGAATCAGCCTAAAATTCAAAAAGAAACGAAGAATAAGATTCGTGTCGAATTCGAAAGAACACCTCTTGTGGAAAGACTGAAGGCTAAGTTCCTCTCTCTTTTCTTCCTGAAGAAGATCGTTTGGTTTATCTTCCGTCTGGTTATCCTTCTTGGTATCTGTTACATCGTACTGTATCCCTTCTTCTCCAAGGTTGCGGGTTCCTTCATGTCTCCCGAGGACTTTGTTGATGCAACGGTACGTTTGATTCCCAAGCACTTTACGCTGGATACCTATCGGGCGATTATACGCGACAACGGCTATTTTGAGGCATTTGGAAACACGTTCATGCTTTCGCTTGTAACGGCAGTTATTCAGACCTTCGTTTGTTGTGTAATCGCATACGGAATTGCTAAGTTCAAGTTCAGAGGTAACAAGGCTGTGTTCCTTGCGGTTGTCCTTACCATGGTCATCCCGCATATGACGCTGCGTTCTTCCTTCAGTATGAGCTTTACCTACTTTGATATCTACGGTATCATCGGCGGTCTTAGCAAGATCGGCATTCTGCCCGAGAGCCTTTCCAACGGTCTTAACCTTATGAATACCCACTGGCCTCTCATCCTTCTGTCCCTTGGTGGATTGGCGTTCAAGAACGGTCTTTATATCTTCCTTCTTCGTCAGTTCTTCCGCGGCGTACCGGATGAGCTTGAGGAGTCTGCATACATGGACGGTTCCGGTACCTTCCGTACCTTCGTTCAGGTCATTCTTCCTCTTTCCGTGCCTATGATGATCACGGTATTCCTGTTTGCTTTCTGCTGGCAGTGGACCGATGAGTTCTATACCAGACTCTTCTACGTGTCGGCAAAGATCAATATGCTTCCCAAGATCGTTTCCATCCCTGTCAGCCTTGACACCGACTATGCGGGTCAGGTTATGTACGAGTCGGCGATCAGAAACACCTGTGGTGTTATGATCATCGCTCCCCTGGTTATTCTCTACGCGTTCTGCCAGAGATTCCTTGTTCAGGGTATTGAGCGTTCCGGTCTTACCGCAGACTGATCACAAAACAAACAACAAAAAATTCAGAGCAAGGTATTTTACCTTGCTCTGTTTTATTTTGCGTTTTTCTGCTAACACTAACATCAAAACGGAGGTGAAAGTATGCTCGAAAAATGTGAAATGAAAAAAGTGTTTCAAAAGATGAAAAACCCTTACGTGAAGCATAAGGTGTCGGCTGACGTTGCTGTATATGCAGATCGCCACGAGAAGGATCCCATCGCGTCTATGCATATGCACGATGAGCAAAGCTACGCGGTTTGGTGCGTTATTAAGCTGGTTTCAACGATCATTCTGGTTTCCTGGTCCCTTTGTAAGATCAAGCAGCTCTTGGATAAAATTCTGTAAAAAAAGCCCTCGAAGAAGCTTCTTCGAGGGCTTGCGTATTAACTGATTGAACTTTCTTCTGCCGAGAACATCTTGCGAACTTCTTGCTGAAGAAGGGGGTATCGGCTTAAATCACCGGATTCGGAAACGATCACATTGGCCTCTTCAAAGGCAAGCTTCATAAGTCCGGTATCGTCACACAGATCGGCAAGGCGGAATCTGACGCCGCCACTCTGACGGAGCGTTCCCGAAGCATCACGGAGAAAGTCACCGGGGCCTCGAAGCGCAAGATCGCTTTCCGCGATCTCACAGCCGACGGGGGGGCGACACATCGTGCGAAGACGCTCGGTTGCTTTTTCCCCATGACTGTCAGAAACAAGAATACAGTAAGATTTTCTTGTTCCGCGACCTACGCGTCCGCGGAGCTGATGTAGCTGAGAAAGACCAACGCGCTCGGCGTTTTCCACGATCATAAGACAGGCGTTGGGAACGTTGACACCCACCTCGATTACTGTGGTGGAAACGAGGACGTCAAGCTTGCCGCCGGCAAACTGTGTCATAACCTTTTCCTTTTCGGTGCTTTTCATCTTGCCGTGGACAAAAGCGATTCTGAGATCGGGGAATTTTTCCGAGATGCTTTTGGCGTATTCTACCGCTGCTTTCAGCGGAGGCTTTGCCTCGGTGAGACCGGTCTCAGTGATATCCGACAAAAAGACCTCGCATTCATCTTCTTTTTCGGTCTCCTCGACGGCGGGGCAAACGATATAGACTTGACCGCCTTCGGCGACTTGCTTGCGAATAAAACCGTCCAGCCGCTCACGGTAACTTTCGTCCACAAGAAAGGTGTCTACTTTTTGGCGTCCCGGAGGGATCTCGTCGATCCTTGTCATATCCAGATCGCCGAAAAGCGCCAGTGCCATAGAACGGGGAATGGGGGTTGCGCTCATTACCAGCATATGACTGTGCTCACCCTTGCGCGCAAGAATGGCGCGCTGCTCCACACCAAAGCGATGTTGCTCGTCCACAACCACAAGACCAAGGCTGGAAAATTCTACGGTGTCTGTCAAAAGCGCTTGCGTTCCGATGAGAACTCTTGTTTCGCCGCGCTCAAGCCGCTCCTTGACCTTGATTTTCTGTGTTGGCGTCATTGCGCCGATCAGCAACTCGCAGGAAATACCAAGACGCCCCAGCAAGGGGATCAGATCGTTTGCGTGCTGACGCGCCAAAATCTCGGTAGGCGCCATAAGGGCCGCCTGATATCCGCTCTTGACGGCAATGTAAATGGCCGCCGCCGCGCACACGGTTTTTCCGCAACCGACGTCACCCACAAGGATGCGGCTCATGGGAATATCGCTTGCCATATCGTGGGCGATCTCCCTTATGGCTCTGTCCTGCGCACCCGTAAGTGTGAAGGGGAGTTGGACGGTGAATGCGGAAAGGTCATTCCTTTGACAGACCGGCGCGCCCGTTTCCCGTTGCTTCTTGGTGTTGACGCGAAGGCCTAAGGCATAAAGGAAAAGCTCGTCAAAAATCAGTCGCCGTTTTGCCGCCGCAAGCTCGCTGAAGCTCTCGGGGAAATGTATGCCGCGAAGCGCGGACATTCTCGTGCAAAGCTTGTGCTTCAGACGAATATCCTCCGGCAGATAATCCTCAAGCGACTTGGAACACGCAGACAACGCCGCAGAAACACTTCCGGATACCTGCTTTTGAGAAAGTCCCTCGGTCAGAGGATAAACGGGGGTGAAGGGAGGAAGGGGACGACCTTCTATATACGGCTCAAAGGCAGGGGAGGACAGAACCGCTTTGGAGCGGTCAAATTCTACCTTGCCGAAAAAGCGAAAGGTGGAGCCGAGGGCAAACGTGGCTTTCAGATAATCCTGATTGAAGTATGAGATCTCACACATTCCGCTATCGTCATAGGCACGGAATTTCAGAATAGACATACCGCGACGAATGCGGGCGACACGAGGCGCGGTGGCAACGGTCAGAATGACCGAGCATTTTGAAGCTCCGTCGCACTCCGAAAGAAGGCGAACGTCACCGCGGTTTTCATAGGCGCGAGGAAAATGGCAGAGCAGATCCTCTACCGAGGTTACGCCCATTCTCGCGTATGCGCGTCCTCTGGCCTCGCCGATGCCGGGCAGAGACGTGATTTTCATTTCCGATACAGTAGGCATTCTCGCACCTCCTTCTTTTTTTATTATTGTATCACTTTTTGGTCCGCTCGTCAAGAAGGGAAAAGGAAAAGCCCCGCCGGGGCGGGGGCATCATTTGTAAAACAGAAGTAGCATCAGCAGAAGAAGGATGTCATCATCCGCATCGCTTTGGGACAGTAGCACGAGAATACCGACGATCAGAAGCTCCTCAACGCCTATGTCGCCGAGCAATCCTCCGTGTGAAGACGAGAGCTTCGGCGGCAGAAAAGCAGACATCGGGGATGGCTTCCTGTGATGGCATTCGTCGCCGATGCCGGCGGGCAATATGGTGACCGACGGTTCGTTCGCCTCTTCAACCGCCTCCTCGGTGGGGTGGGGCGGTACAGGCTCTATGGGCGGTATTGGCACGGTACTATTCTCGGTGAAAGCGTTTCCTCGGTAGTTGTCGGGGATCCGAAAGGCTTCGTCTTGTGACGCTTTTGGTTTACTGTACATATCGTCCCCCTAAAGCTTGAGATTTTTCATAACGTCACCCAGCTTGCTGATCTTGGTGATATAGTCGATGGCCTCGCGGCGCTTGGGGCTCAGATAGGGCTTGAGCGCGCACAAAAGCGCGGTTCTCCGATCATTTGCGTGATGGGGTGGAGGGCCCTTTTTTTCGCCGTTCTCCTTGCTATCCATCATAGGGCGAAGTACAGAAATCACCTCGGGAAGCTTTGCCATAATGTCGGGATCGGAAAGGAGAGAGGCCGGTGAGGAGGGCGGATCGTCGGCGCCTTCGGCTTTCGGAGCGGAGCCGACAATGGCAGAGATCTTTTCCATCAGCTCTTTGTTGGATAGGATGGTTCCCAGCATTTCCGGGATCGGATCGCCTGACTGTGTACTGGGGTTGTCGGACATAGCGGCTCCTTTCTGTCATCGTTTCGGGGGACGAAAGCCTCGCATTTGCTCTGCGGCGCGGCGAAGATCCTCGTCGGTGGCGCCCGAAAGCGCGTTTCGAATGCTCTTGATATCATTCGGGCTTATATTAAATTCAGAGAGATCCAGCCCGGAGTTTTCTGCGAGGGAACGAATGATCCCTTTTAGCTGTTCGTCATTCAAGGAAAGCATTCGCTCCAATGTTTTTCTGTCAAGTTGCATATTGTTCTCCCGTTCTGTGGATTTGCGCGGAGGCGCTTTTACGGTTATTCTATGCAAGATTTGCAAACGGTGTTAAAAAAACAGGGGGTGAAAATAGTTTTTTGTTGAATTTTTATCCTAGCGGTAGACAAAAGGAAAAAAAGATGATATAATATTATAGTTAATTTCTTCTTTTGAAAGGAAATGACTGTGAAATACATTTTTGTCGTAAACCCGTATGCGGGAAAAGGAAACAAAATTGAAAAGTTGAAGCAATCGGTAACCGAGGCTTGCGCAGGTCGTGGATTAGACTTCACAATCTATATGACGGCGGAGATCGGTGACGCCGAGCGGTACGTCAGACAGATCTGCGAGGAACATCGTGAGAGCGGAGAAGTGCTTCGTATTTTCGCGTGCGGCGGAGACGGAACGGTCAACGAGAGCTTTAACGGCGCCATCGGCTTCGACAACGTGGAGCTGGGTGTCATTCCCATCGGAACGGGCAACGACTTTGTCCGTAACTTCGGCGGCTCGGACGTCTTCCTGGATATTGAAGCACAGCTGGAGTCGAATACCAAGCGTATCGACCTCATAAAATATAACGACAGATACTGCATCAATATGATCAACGTAGGATTTGACTGTGACGTGGCGGCCAGAACCGCGACGCTCAAGAAAAATCCCTTGATCCCCTCGAAATTTGCCTACATAAGCGGACTTCTTGCCGAGTTCATCAAAAAGACCGGCACGGCGTTCCGTTGCAAGGTGGACGGCGAGGATTCGGGTGAAAGAAAGCTTCTTCTTTCTCTCTTTGCCAACGGTGGCTTCTGCGGCGGCGGCTTCTTTGCCGCGCCCGAGGCAGAGCTGTATGACGGATTTATTGATTTTTGCTTTATTCGCGATATGTCCCGTCTGCGCTTTTTGTCGCTGGTAGGCCCCTATAAAAAAGGAACTCATCTGGATCTTGAGGATCGTGATGAGCTCTTTGAATACGGAAAGTGCCGTGAGGTTGAGTTGTTCTTCGATGAGCCTAAGCGCATATGTGTGGACGGAGAGATCGAATTCAGCGATCACCTTCATATGCAGATCGAAAAGCGGGCAGTTGCCCTTGTAGTTCCCGGTTATACTGAAAATGAGGAGAATACCATGGCGGCTACTGCCGTAGGCGCATGAATCTTCTGATCTTCTCCGATTCCCACGGCAATTTTCGTGCTATCGATAAGGCAATCGCGCTCCAAGACGCGCTTCCCGCATCGCAGAGACCGGATTATATCCTGTTTCTGGGGGACGGCCTGACGGATCTTGGACGTCTGACGATCCCATCCGGCACGCCCTTGCTTGCGGTTTCGGGAAATTGCGACGGCTTTTCTCCGGAGGGTGAGCCCGAGCTTCGTGTGCCCGTGTTTGCCAATAAGCGAACGGTCATGATGCACGGTCATCGCTTTTCGGTAAAATACGGCCCCGAAGGAGCTGTGTCCCTTGCCGTCGCGGAAAATGCGGATATCCTCCTTTTCGGCCACACCCATCAGCCTCTTGCCGAGCAATATGAGGCGGGAGAGATGGCGTACGGCGTCCGCTTGTCAAAGCCGCTTCTTATCTTCAATCCGGGTAGCATCCGTGAAGGAAGCTTCGGGTCGATAAGCGTCACCGATAAGGGAATCTTCGCGACCCACGGACACGTATAAAAAGGCGTTCCTCGAAGGAAACGCCGGAAATTTTATTAAACAAGCTGCTCTTCAGCCGCCGATGCGTCCATTTCGCGTTCGCCGTTTGCAATCGCTTCGAGCTCTGCCTCATAAGCCTCGATCACAGTCTCCTCCAGAAGACTTCTGAACTGCGCGTTGATGGGGTGAACGATATCGCGGTAGGTATCGTCGGGATTCTTGCGGCTGGGCATAACGATAAAAAATTTATCGCGTGCATAGATTACCTTGATATCGTGAACGGCAAGCTGCGCGTCAAAGGTAACGGAGACGATGGCCTTCATAGGTCCCTCGTCGAATACTTTTCTGATTTTTACGTCTGTGATCTTCATAATAGTGGTGTCCTTTCGTGTATGAATTTGCGGCAAAGCAAAATTTACGCCAATAACAATTCAAGTATATACTCGCTATGTGAAGACTAATCAAAGAATACAGAAGTTTTGTGTGAACACGCAAAATATTTTACCTTAAGAGGCAGAAATTTCCCGGGAAATTTCTGCGATAACGATAGAAACTACGGGAGAGAGCGTATGTCAACCGAAAATACACATTTTGGCGCCAATGCCATACACAGTATGCTGGTGGAATGCCGAAGCATCTTTTTTATAGGCATTGGCGGCGTAAATATGTCATCGCTGGCGCATATAACGAAATTGCGCGGCTTTCGCGTGGGCGGCTCTGACCGTACCCGAACGGCGGTGACCGAAGCATTGGAAGAAAAGGGCATCGAGGTCTTTTATTCCCACGACGCTTCCAATATTGATTCCTATGACGCCGTGGTGTATACCGTGGCCATATCCGAGGATAATCCGGAATACGTGCAGGCAAGAGAGCGAGGCATCCCCGCCATCTCTCGATCTGACTATATGGGATATCTGATGACGGGCTACGAAAACCGCGTCGGAATCTCCGGTATGCACGGAAAAAGCACCTGTACCTCTATGTGTGCCGAAATTTTCATGCACGCCAAGGTGGATCCTACCGTTCTTTCGGGCGCGGCTATGCGTTCTATGGGCGGCGCCTTCCGTGTGGGCGGCGATAAGCACTTCATTTTTGAAGCCTGCGAATATATGGACTCCTTCCTGGACTTCTATCCGTCCATTGCCGTGATCCTCAACGTGGAGATGGACCACGTGGATTACTTCGAGAGCATCGACCATATTCATCGTTCTTTCGCAAGATTTGCGGCAAAGACCTCGCCGTCGGGCTGCACGTTATATAACGCGGACGATAAGCAGGTGCTGCGCGCCATTGCCCGTCCCGAGATACGGGGTGCCAATCTTCTGGCGTTTTCTACCAAGGATCCGAGCGCTACCTTCTATGCCGCGAACGTCGAAATGGATCACGGACGTCCCGCCTTTGACGTTATGATCGACGGACGGCTGTTCTGTCACGTGGCCCTTGCGGTGCAGGGAAGACATAACGTATATAATGCACTTGCCGCGGCGGCTTCCGCATACCTTTGCGGTATTGAGGGAGAAGCGGTGACTGAAGGTCTTGCCGCTTTTTGCGGTGCTGACCGACGGATGGAATATAAGGGGATATTCTGCGGTGCCGACGTGTACGACGATTACGGACATCATCCGACCGAGGTTTCCAAGACCCTTGAGGGTGTGGCCGAAATGGGCTATGAGCGCGTGATCTGCGTGTTCCAGCCTCACACGTATTCAAGAACGGCGGGACTGTTCCGTGAGTTTACCGAGGCCTTCGGTCACGCGGACGTTGCCGTGATCGCAGACATTTATGCCGCACGGGAGCCGGATACGGGCATTGTCAGCTCGATGGGTCTTGCGGCCGCCATTGGAAATGGCAGATATGAGGGGGATTTTAAGGGAATTCTTCGCTACCTTGAGCGAGAGCTTCGCGATGGCGACGTTCTGATCGTAATGGGCGCAGGAGATATTTACAAATTGTTTGAAGCCATGAATTTGTGAAAAGGAAGGGTAAAAGCAGAATGAAAAGGAACGAAAGTGAAAATCTGGAATTCTTATTTCAAGGAATCCTCACTCTGTCGAACGTGGAGGAATGCCGCGCATTTTTCGAAGACCTTTGTACGACTACCGAGCTGAAGGAGATGGCGCGTCGCCTGCACGCCGCCAAAATGCTCAGCGAAAATCACGTGTACAACACGGTTGCCGAGCAGACGGGTCTCAGCACCGCTACCATCAGCCGCGTAAATCAGTGTCTGAAATTCGGTGACGGCGGTTACCATACCGTGCTTGAAAATTTGGAAAGGTTGTCAAGACGCAAATGAGCTTTTCTGAAGGATATAATGCCATTGCCCGCGTCTACGATAAGCTGAACGCCGAGATCGATTACCGCGCGTGGGGCGACTTTATCGAGGCTTGCTTCGATCGCTTTCTTGAAACGCGCCCGGAGCTTGTGCTTGACCTTGCCTGCGGAACCGGTCGAATGACGGTGGAGCTTGCGGACAGAGGCTATAATATGATCGGCGTTGACGGCAGCGAGGATATGCTGTCGGTCGCCTACGAGCGAACGCTTACCGAGGACGGGGCGTGCGACCTTGCCCGTCGCCCTATGTATCTGCTTCAGGATATGCGCCGCTTTGAGCTTTACGGGACGGTGGGCGCCGTGGTTTGTTGCCTTGACAGTCTTAACTATCTGACGGGCGACGGCGATCTTACGGAGTGCTTCCGCTGTGTCCATAATTATCTGGACCCCGACGGTGTGTTCCTTTTTGATATGAATACACCCTATAAATTTGAAAATATTTATGCAGATAACGCTTACATTCTTGAGGATACCGTTGACGGCGCCGCCGTCTACTGCGGATGGCAGAACGAGTACGATAAGGAAAGTAAGGTTTGCGGATTCTATCTTTCCCTCTTTGAGGAGCGCGACGGCATCTACGTACGCGAGGACGAGGAGCAGCACGAGCGTTGCTACACGGGAGAGGAGATCCGTTCGGCGCTTGCGGCAAGCGGTTTTGAATTGCTTGGCGTCTATCGGGACTTTGCATTTTCCGAGCCGAAAGAGGATACCGAGCGGTGGTATTTTGCCGCGCGGAAAAAGTGAAAGGAAATCAATATGGATCAGTCTACCATTCTCCGTGCCATGACGCGGGACGGAAGCGCAAGAATTCACGTCATTAATTCTAAAAAGATCGTAAACGACGCCATCGCGTTTCATCATACAAGCCCCACCGCAACGGCGGCGCTCGGTCGACTTCTGACCGCAACCTCCGTGATGGGAAGTATGCTTGGTGAGCCTGACGATGCCATTACCGTAACGGTACGCGGCGACGGCGAGGCAGGGAACATCGTGGCGGCCTCCGATTACGAAGGCAACGTAAGAGGCTACATCGGCAACCCCTCGGTGGACGTTCCCCTGAAGCCCAACGGCAAGCTGGACGTGGGCGGTGCCATCGGTCGCGGTATGCTGAATGTGATCAAGGATATGGGCGGCGAGGAGCCCTATAACGGCTCTATCGAGCTTGTCAGCGGCGAGATCGCAGAGGATATCGCAACCTACTATGCAAGAAGTGAGCAGGTTCCCACCGTTTGCGCCCTCGGCGTACTCGTGGGTGAGGATTGTACCTGCCGTGCGGCGGGCGGCGTATTTATTCAGCTCCTGCCCTTCGCCGATAACGAGACCATCGATCTGATCGAGCGCAATACCGCAAGCCTTACCAACGTTTCCGCCTTGTTTGATAAAGGCCTTACCAACGAGCAGATCATGGAGATCGCTATGCAGGATATTCCTTTTGATATCTTTGACGAGCTGGACGTGGAATACCGTTGTACCTGCTCGGAGGAGAGAATCAAGGGCGCCCTTTGCTCCCTTGGAGAAAAGGAAATTCTGAAGATGCTGGACGAGCAGGTGGCCGAAGGAAAGGCGCGCGAGCTCGAGGTCAACTGCCGCTTCTGCGGAAGAAATTACGTTTTTGATGAGACAACGCTGAAAGGCCTTTTTCAATAAAAAATTGAAGAAAAAATTGAAAAAACTTCAAAAAAGGTATTGACAAAGGGAAAAGAATGTGATATAATAACACCCGTCGCCGCAAAGCGACGGAAAAATGGGAGCATAGCTCAGCTGGGAGAGCATCTGCCTTACAAGCAGAGGGTCATAGGTTCGAGCC
>JAZLBM010000119.1:0-10705 GCA_045613705.1 Eubacteriales bacterium
AAATCAAAATTTGAAATTCCCAACAAAAACTCCGTCAAAAAATATGCGCGATGGATTGACTTTCGCGTTTTGATGTGATATAATTGAAAAAAATAATCGTTTCGGAGGATAAAAGAATGAAGCATATTCAGACTCTTGATACCAAGAATCTTTGCGAGAGCGCAAAGAACGGCGGTTGCGGCGAGTGCCAGACCTCCTGCCAGTCCGCTTGCAAGACCAGCTGCGGTATTGCTAACCAGCAGTGCGAGAACGGTAAGGAAAGCAAGTAATTTCCAAAACCACAACGCCGCCTTTGGGCGGCGTTTTTCGTGATAGAAAGGGATCTTTATGATACATCAGTACAAACTGGGCGGTCTTAACATCGTCCTTGATATTTATTCGGGCTCGGTTCACCTTGTAGACGAGGTGGCGTACGATATGATCGGTATGTACGAGACCTCTGACCGCGAGAGCATCGTGACGGCTATGCTTGAAAAGTACGGCGACCGCGAGGACGTAACTCGCGAGGAGCTGAACCTTTGCTGTGACCAGATCGAGGCCCTCAAGGCATCGGGTCAGCTGTTCGCCCCCGACACCTTCGCCTCCCGTGCAGGGGCGCTGAAGGAAAAGACCTCGGGCGTGGTCAAGGCGCTTTGCCTCCACGTGGCGCACACCTGTAACCTCAACTGCTCCTACTGCTTTGCAAGCCAGGGACATTATCACGGCGACCGCGCGGTGATGAGCCTTGAGGTGGGCAAGCGCGCGCTGGATTTCCTCATCGAGAATTCGGGCAAGCGCCGCAACCTTGAGGTTGACTTCTTCGGCGGCGAGCCTCTTATGAACTTTGACGTGGTCAAGGAGCTTGTGGCGTACGCGCGTGCCCGCGAAAAGGAGTGCGGCAAGAACTTCCGCTTTACTCTTACCACCAACGGTCTTCTCATCAACGACGACGTCATCGACTTCGCCAACCGCGAGTGCAGTAACGTGGTGCTGAGCCTTGACGGACGTAAAGAGGTACACGACCGCTTCCGCGTGGACTATGCGGGCAACGGCAGCTGGGAGCGCATCGTTCCCAAGTTCAGGAAGCTTGTGGAGGCGCGCGAGGGCAAGAACTACTATATGCGCGGCACCTTCACCCACGCCAATCCCGACTTCCTTGAGGACATCAAGGTGATGCTGGATCTGGGCTTCAACGAGCTGAGTATGGAGCCCGTGGTCTGCGCACAGGGCGACCCCTCGGCTCTTACCGAGGAGGATCTGCCCATCGTGCTTGAGCAGTACGAAAAGCTTGCCGAGCTGATGCTGGAGCGCCACCGCGCGGGCAAGCCCTTCACCTTCTACCATTACATGATCGACCTCAAGGGCGGTCCTTGTATCTATAAGCGCATCTCGGGCTGCGGCTCGGGAACCGAGTATATGGCAGTCACCCCCTGGGGCGACCTCTATCCTTGCCATCAGTTCGTGGGCGAGGAGGCGTTCAAGCTTGGCAACGTCTTCGACGGCGTGGACAACAAGACGGTGCAGGAGGATTTCGCGTCCTGCAACGTATATGCCCGTCCCGAATGCGCCGATTGCTGGGCAAAGCTCTATTGCTCCGGCGGTTGCGCCGCCAACGCCTACCACGCCACCGGCTCTGTTCGCGGCGTGTATAAGTACGGCTGTGAGCTCTTCCGCAAGCGTATGGAATGCGCCATTATGCTGGAGGCGGCCAAGACCGTCTCTCCCGACGAGCAATGAAAACTCCCATACTGGATTTTGTAGCCGCCTATGCCGAGAGCGATTCGCTCCGTCTGCATATGCCCGGTCATAAGGGTGTTCCCGTGACGGGCGCCGAGCCTTGGGATATCACCGAGATCGACGGCGCCGACGTGCTGTACAGTGCCCACGGCATCATCCGCGAGAGCGAGGAAAACGCCCGCGCCCTGTTTGGAACGGGAGCCACCCTCTATTCCGCGGAGGGCTCGTCGCTTTCCATCCGCGCAATGCTTTATCTTGCCTCGCTTTACGCGAGGGAGCAGGGAAGAGCGCCCCGTATTCTTGCGGCGCGTAACGCCCACCGCGTGTTCATCACCGCGGCGGCTCTGCTTGATATTGACGTGGAGTGGATCTTTGGCGAGGGCGACCTGCTTCGATGCACCGTTACGGCGGAGGCGCTGGAGGAGAGACTGAAGACCTCGGACACCCTTCCCGCGGCGGTGTATATCACAAGCCCCGATTATCTTGGCAGCCTTGCCGACGTGCGGGGGCTTGCCGAGGTGTGCCACAGATATGGCGTTCTGCTTTTGGTGGATAACGCCCACGGCGCCTATCTCCGCTTTTTGCTCACCGACCGTCACCCTATGTCCCTTGGCGCCGACCTCTCGTGCGATTCGGCGCATAAGACCCTTCCCGTGCTGACGGGCGGCGGCTATCTTCACATTTCGGGTGCGGCGCCCCGATCCTTGATTGAGGCCGCAGAGAGTGCTATGGCGCTGTTCGCGTCCACAAGCCCCTCGTACCTCATTCTGCAGTCCCTTGACGGTGCCAATCGGTATCTTGCCGAGGGCTATCGACTGCGTCTCGTGCCCTTTGTGGCAAAGGTGGAGGCGTTGAAGGAGCGTCTTCGTGCCGAGGGATATACCCTTGTTGGCGAAGAGCCGCTGAAGCTGACCATCGCCACGCGCCCTTATGGCTATGAGGGCGACGTCGTGGCCGACAAGATGCGGTCGCGCGGCATTGAGTGCGAATTTGCCGATCCCGATCATATCGTCTTTATGCTGACCCCCGAGATCGGCGAGGAAGGCCTTTGCCGCCTTGAGGAGGCTCTGCTTTCGGTAGAGAAAAGGGAAGCTGACGCGACCCTGCCCCCCAAAATGCCCCGTCCCGTGCGGATGATCTCCCCCCGCGCGGCGTTGCTTTCTCCCTCGGAGGAATGCGACGTGGAGGAGGCCGAGGGTCGGATCCTTGCCAACCCCACCGTGTCCTGCCCCCCCGCCGTACCCGTTGCGGTATGCGGTGAGCGCATTGACGAGGCGGCCATCCGATGCTTCCAATATTACGGCATCACCCGTTGCCGGGTGGTAAAAGAATAAAAATCAATCCAAAATAAACAAGAGAGAACATTGCAGGTAACCCCGTAACGTTCTCTCTCTTTTTTGAAAATGTGATCGGTTTTGGATCAGTCGCCGTATTCAAGATCTTTGACAAGCTCAATTAAAGGTTTGCCGTCAATTTTATGGTTGAGTAACAAAGCATCAAAGCTTTCGTATTTGCCCGAAACTTCATCGGCAACTTCAACAACCTGTACGGCTTGTCCAAGCGGCTCTAAAACGAAGGATTTGCCTTTGTACGCCAATATAATTTCGCTTTGGCCATTGATGCACCAATCTTCTGTCTGAATAAGGAATGCGATGTCTTCATCATCAAGATTGTATTTTGTTAAATCAAGCATTATAAAAACCTCCTTTTTCTTTTTGCTTTTTCAATTTCCTTTTTTTCTGCGGTTGTCGGCTTTCTGGATGCAAAACGCTTGCCTTTATCAATGTCGTGCACATGGTCGTGTGGATGCTTTTCATCTGCAGTGTCCATATCCTTGTACGCCCAACCATCATATCCAAATTTTCTTCTTGAACGGAATCTTCCGGTGTCGGCATTGTAAGTGTCAATGTAAGTTTGCGGGATCCATTTCATAGGTTTTTTTCCAAATGGCGTTTTTGATATTGCTTTGCCGTGATAAAACTGTTTGTACGGTTTTCTGCTCATATTATATCACCTCCTTGAAATAAAGTCAAGTTTTCACTTGCAATAATAGTATATCATGAAATATTGTGTTTGTCTGTCCTCTTTATTTTGCGTTTTGTGGTTTACAAAACAACAATGTTTTTGCAATATATATTGACTTTTGGGTTTACATAGTGTAAAATAATATTGAGGTGATAAAATGATTTCTTCTATTATAAAATTATCTGTATCCGAGTTTGTTCTTCGCATACTTCAGAACGATGCAGAAAGATTTGGCTTTTTCAACAGAAAAAAAGAGCCCAATTTAAACGGACTCTTAAATAAGCTGATACCCAATTTATTATATTACCGAAAAGTGCGGAGAGAAGAAGTTCATAGAATATTGACCGAGGACTTCGCAAGAAATGACGCAGAAAATATTTATGAGTGTGTAAATACCGTTATAGACCAAGTGTATTTCTCAGATGCGGAATTGCAAATGTTAAATGAAAAAATATGGTTTAGACCGTCAACAAAGCAGAATGCCGTGTTTGATGAAATTGAGCAATCCGAAACGAAAATAACAGGGAAAACCACAGCGGAATATATACGCGGTCTGTTAAATGAGTATTCAAGATTTCCTCAATACAAACGGGAAACACTCGTGTTTGATAGTGAATTAGACGATTATGCAAGTGCATGTGAAAAAGGTCAAATTTTTCACGCAACCGTAAATGGAAAGTCCATTAGGGTGTTTGCCTTTCACTATGTTTACGGCTTTACTTATGACCAAAGTAATTATTTGATTGGATATGATATGACAAATAAAGTGGTCGGTGCCATTCCTCTATGCAAAATACGCGATTCTTACGTTGTAGAGAGAAAATACCGGCCATCTGACAAATTGATAGAATTGTTGCAAGAATATTATGAAAACGGGGAATACGATGAGGTTATTTCTTATGAGGAGGAGACACTATGAAAAAGAAGCCTCTTGGAAAGAGCAAATACGTTAAAGCAAAAACGCCCGCGGCAAAGCAAAAGCAAAAGGCGGCCATTGTAAGTTATTATACCAAGAAGCGAGCGGAAGAAAAGAAAAAGAATAAGCCGTGGTAATAGAAAAAGTCATTACGAACAAATTCGTAATGACTTTTTTGTATGATAAAGAAGATTCCTTGCGAAGATATTTTGCGACCCGGCATTGATTTTATCGATTGTATTTTTGCCCTGCGTAGATGATAAGCCCGAAGCCTGCGATAAAGCCTGCGACCATAGCAAGGAAGGAGAGAGCGGATTCGGTGACGCCGAGAAGCACCGCCGAGGCAAGGATGCCCGCGCCCATAAGGATAAGTCCCCGACCCACGAGGGCACAGAACACCGCCTTGTTTTCCTCTGTCACCTTGTTGTAATGGTAATCGTGTAAGAGGGAGATCTTCTCCTTCTTCCAGATGAGTGCGCCGAAAATCACGCAAAGAATTCCTACGGCTGCCGTAATCAAAATGCCGAAAATCATATCAGTTTCCTCCTATCAGTTCTTTCATACACCCCTCAAGAAGCACGCCCTCGCGACGGGGTGTTTCGGGGGCGGAGAGGGTGTAGGCGATGGTGTGGGATACGAAGGCACAGGCCTCCTCCACCGCGGTTCGGAATTCCTTTCCGCCGAGTAGCTTACCAAGAAGCGTGGCGGCAAAAATGTCGCCCGTTCCGGGGTAACGCGCCGCGAGACGGGGGCGGTCGCATACGAACGGATGCTTGCCGTCGGTGGCTACCGTGCGAACCTTGTCCCCCGTGACGATGCCCGTGATGACCACGCGACGGGGCCCCGGCGCCAAAAGCTTTTCCAAAAGATCGGTAAGCAGGGCGTCAAGGGTTTTCTCGTCCATATCGTCGGTGGGACGGTAGGGGGTATCGGTCAGAAAACAAGCCTCGGTATAGTTGGGGGTGATGAGGTCGGCGTGCCCCAAGAGGCGCTTCATCCCATCCACAAGGGCAGGGGTGAAGGTCTGATAGAGGGCGCCGTCGTCACCCATTACGGGGTCGATCATAACGAGTCGGGCGGGGAATTTCTCGGTCAGCGCAACGACGCGTTCAATTTGCTCCACGCTTCCGAGAAAGCCGCTGTAAATGGCGTCAAAGGAAAGCCCAAGGCGGGAAAAATGTGCCGTGATCTCGTCCATTTCGCGGTCAAGCTCGCGGAAAAAGAGTCCCTCAAAGCCGTCGGTCTGTGTGGACAGAAGGGCGGTGGGCACGGGAACGACCTGTGCGCCGAGGGCGGACAAAACGGGGATGACGGCCGTGAGGGCGCATCTGCCGAGGCAGGAAAGATCGTGAACGGCCGCCACGCGGGGCGGAATGGTAGCTTGCGCCATAACAGCGTCTCCTTTCGTGATTTTTACTGATTTTGCGCTTCCATAGCGCAGGCGGCGCACTTGCCGAAGAGCACCGATTTTTTGCTGTCGATGCGGAAGCCGTGGTCGGCAAGGATGTGGGATACCAGCTCGCGGCTCATAGAGCATTCCAGATGGATCAGCTTGCCGCATCCGTCGCACTTCAGGTGCAGATGGCGGCCGCAGTCGGCGTCGTTGCCCACGTACTGAAAGGTGGCGGCGCTTTGCTCGTTGGCCTTGAATTTGCGAAGAATGCCCTCGTCGCAAAGAGCCTCGGTCAAGCGGTAAAGGGAGCTTTTGCCCACGTTCGCGCCTTCGGCGGTGAGGGCGGCGTACAGCTCCTCCACCGTGAATTGGCGGTCGGTGTTGCGCTCCATAATGTCGCAGACCAGTCGTCTGCCGGCAGTCTTGTATCTCACGGTGTACCTCCTTGTGGTGTTTTGTAAGGATGCTTTCAAATTGGTGTTTGTAGGTGAGTTAAGTCTATTTGCAAACAAACGAATTTGATCTATCACTGTAGGGACAGGCGTCCTCGACTGTCCGAAAACGAAGAGAATTGATTTTGTTTTCGGCTGTGCATAAACACCTTCTACAAAAGGATTTTATCAATTTTGAAATTTCAAAATCCTTTGTCGCGGACAGTCGAGGACGCCTGTCCCTACGATTATGAGGGTATCGTTTCGTTTCTGCTTAGCCATATCAAACCCACCGATAAATCAAAATTTACTGTCCCTCTTAAAGATAGGCAAACGGTCAACGACGGGCAGAAGGAGTGCGCCGAGCAGGGTGGCGGAGACAAGCTCGCCTGCCGTTACCGAGACGGCGAAGATCCACCAGGCGTCCTCAAGACCGTACGCCAGCTTCAGAACGAAGGGGATGATGAGTCCGTTGGCGAGCACCGTGGGAAGGGTGGCGAGAATGCGCGCCCGTCCGCGAAGACGGCGAAGAGCCAGGGCACCGAGCGCGCCGAGGAGGGTGGCAAGCGTGCCGAAGATAATATCCTGCCAAAGGCCGCCCACAAGCAGATTGGCAAGGAGGCAACCGACGGTGATGCCCGCCACCGCCTCGGGGCAGAAGAGGGGCAAAATACAAAGCGCCTCTGAGATCCGACATTGAATACCGAAGGGCAGCATGCCCGAATCAAGTCCAAAGATATGGCTGATCATGGTAAGGATCACGTAGAGGGCGCCGATAACGGCCGCGCGCGAGATGCGGCGGATAAAGATGCGATTTTTCATAGGTATATTCTCCCGTAGTTTTGTTTTAGGTGAGGATGGTTTCGAACTCACCGAGCCTATTGTACCATACTCCGCCGCCGTTTGCAAGAGTTTTTTCGTCAAAAAAGCCCGCGGAAGACCCGCGGGCAATCGATTAGAATCGGAAATAGATGAAGGGATTGTAGCTTCCGCCGATGATGAACACCAGACACACGGCGATGGCCGCCAGCTGAATGGCATCCGAGGTGACCCAGTAGGCCGCGTTCACTACCTTGTTCGGCACGTTGCGAATGGCACCGAAAAGCTTGCGGAAGAGGTTTCTCGTGGGAAGCGCCAGAAGGATGCCCACAACAAGATAGGGCAGACAGCTCTGGATCTCCAGCGAGCGGATCGTACCCGCCGCCACGACCTCACCTGCGCCGAAGAGCTTGCCCGTGAAGCGGAACATCTCCACAAGGCTGTTGGAGTCCTTCATAAAGAAGGTCCAGCCAAGCAGGGTCATAAAGAAGGTGTACGCCCAGGACAGGAATGCGGGGAGCTTTTGGAGGAGCTTGCCAAGGAAGAACTTTTCAATCACCAGAAGCACCGCGTAGTAAAGACCCCAAAGGATGAAGTTCCACGCAGCACCGTGCCAAAGGCCGGTGAATGCCCAAACAACGAGAATGTTGAAGAGCCAGCGACCGGTGGAGCAGCGGCTGCCGCCTAAGGGAATGTAGATGTAATCGCGGAAGAAGGTGTTCATGGAGATGTGCCAACGGCGCCAGAACTCCGAAACCGACTTTGACGAATAGGGCAGATTGAAGTTCTCAAGGAAGTCGAAGCCGAACATCTTGCCAAGACCGATGGCCATATCGGAGTAACCCGAGAAGTCGAAGTAGATCTGCATACTGTAAGCGACCACCGCCAGCCACATCATGGAGGTGCTGATGGCGGAGAGCTCCTGACCGGTGATGGTCTCGAAGATCATACCCGTCTGATTGGCGAAGAGAACCTTTTTCACAAGTCCCTTCACGAAGCGTCCCGCGCCCTCGCGGATGGAGTCCCAGTTCTCGTCACAGCGACCAATGGCCTCCTCAATGTCCGAGTAGCGGACGATGGGGCCTGCGATCAGCTGAGGGAAGAGGAAGATGTAAAGGGCGAGATAACCGAAGTTCTTCTGCCGCTTGACCTCGCCGCGATACAGGTCGATGACGTAGGTCAGCATCTGGAAGGTGTAGAAGGAGATACCGATGGGCATCACCAGGTTCACCTCGGGCAGATTGATGAAGGGAACAAGATTCAGGTTGGCTATGATAAAGTTGAGATACTTGAAAATAATAAGGGGAACGATGTTGACCGCAAGGGTCACGAAGAAGGGCAGCTTCTTTTTTTGCTCCACACCGACCGAAAGCAACCAGGTGATAAGCACGCAGAAGACGATGGCGAAGAAGTAAATGGGCTCGCCGCAGGCGTAGAAGATGAAGGAGAACGCCATAAGAATATAGCGTCTTGCCGCCACGTAGCGCTTCGGCACCGCGTAGTAGCAGATCATCAGAAGCGGCAGGAATACCAGTAAGAAGGTTAAGCTTGAGAATACCATATGTTACCTCCTTACTTGCCGAAATTGGACGAGAAATTGAAGACACAGCCGCCGGACAGCCAGTAGCAGCCGTAGAGACCGCCCACCATCAGCACGTCGATGTCGTAGGTCTCGATGAGCACGTCAACGGGCACCTGCGCCATAATGCGGTAGTCCAGATAGATCGCCGTTCCGAAGTGGGAGGCGATCACGTCACGGTAGGCGCGCTGGGTGGAGTCGCCCACCATCAGAATGTTGTGCGCCGCGCCGTTGTCGTTCTTGATAACGAAAACGTAGGAGGAATCGGCGAATTCCTTGCCCGCCTCGTTGTAGCAACGACCGTAGAAATTGATGTAATGATCGTAGTATTTGTTCTTGCTGATGTTGCCTTCCTTATATCTCTCGAAAAGCGTCATGGTGACGGGGATTTCCTTTGAGAGATCTGCGGGATTCAGCACGAAGGTCTCACGCTCGCCGAGATCGTATTCATAGACGAGGAACTCGTCCCAGCCACTGTAGGAATCCTTCAGCTTGTTGGCACGGCTTCCGCGATACTGCACGCCGTAAAGCTGGGAGAAATTCCACTCCTTGACGGGATATTTGAAGGGGCTGAGATCCAGATCCTCCGCCATCAGCGCGTATACGTCCTGATAGCCGCGCTCGCTTCCGATGTGACTCCAGTGGTGGTCGGAGGCGTAGTTGGTGGCCTGGTAGTCGGCGATGTCGGTAAATTGGAGCATATCGATCTTGATCTCCTCGGGCAACGCCTGGGCGATGTGCTCGAAGTGATTGAGGAATTCCGCACCCTGGAAGGACTCAAACCAAGGGGTGTCGCGGATCTGGGTTACAAAATAGTTGTAGACCTTCATGTCGGGGTAAGCCGCCATAATGGCTTCAAGCTGCTCCACAGAGTGGGCAAGCACCTGCTGAGAGCCTGCACTGAGGGTAGCACCCGTGGAGGGCGCCTGACCCACCCATTGGGTGTTGTTGATATACACAAGACCCTGTCCCGCGTCGGTATAAACGTAGCTGCGGTTCGTCCATTTCTGGAGCCGTGCGTAGCCGTAGCCGGGGTACTTGGCAAAGTCAAGCTCCTCGGGGATCACGGGCTCCTCGACCGTAAGGTCGTAGTATTCGTCGGGATATCCCTCGGCGGGACGCTCGGTTTCGGTCTCGGTCTCCTCCTCCTCAACCTCAACGGGGCGGAAGAACAGCTCCATCCAGATGCGGTTGTAGATGTTGCCCATCTTACCCTCAAGATCGGAGTAGAAGAGCACCACAGGCTCGCGGATGGTGATCTGATCCTTCATCGCGTCCTCAAAGCGGTCGGAATAGCCCTTTTCGGCGTTGTACACCGTGCTTTCGGGATCGGTGACGGGATTGAGGATCATATCAAAGGTAAACATATTGCGGTTTTCAAGCTCGGAGACGGTCACCGTTTCGTAGCCTACGATATAGGTGCCCGCAAGGATCAAAAGGGCCAGCGCCGCAAGCAGTACCGTAAATTTATATTTCATATTCGTTCTCCTTTCGGGGGACGGGATTTTGCTGGCTACATTATACAGGATTTTCGCTTTGTTTTCAATAGTTTTGTTATAAATTTCTTTTTTCTTTTTGATGGTTTTGTGCAACGTATACAACCTCGACCGCCGTTTTTGTGCCTTTTGCTCTCCCCAATGCGCAAGTACAGAACGCAGAATGCAGAGTGAAGAGTGAAGAGTTGAAAATTGATGTTTAGCGGCGCAGTATGAACACGCCGAACCAAAGGCTTCCCCAAGATGGGGAAGCTGGCGCGAAGCGCCTGATGAGGGTGCGAAGCCTTATCACAACTGCAATCGGCGCACACTCATCCGTCGCGTTCCGCG
>JAZLBM010000120.1:0-15719 GCA_045613705.1 Eubacteriales bacterium
AACTTCTTAACGGTCTTCTGAAGGTCGATAATGTAGATTCCGTTTCTCTCGGTGAAGATGTACTCTGCCATCTTGGGGTTCCATCTTCTGGTGTGGTGTCCGAAATGAACACCTGCTTCAAGCAACTGCTTAATGCTGATAATAGACATTTCAATGTCCTCCTTCGGTTTTTTCCACCATAGCACGAAAGCGATGACCGCAAGCGGCACCGATCGCAGACAGGTGCTATGTGTGTATTTTATGTTTGCAGGCGCATGCGCCGTTGCAACTTTTGAATTATACCATAAACATTATGTGGATGCAATAGGAAACTCCAAAATTAACAAAATGTTAACATTTCACCAGGGCATCTTCCGCTGACGGCGCTTTTCGGCGCTACATTTTCCAAGCTCAGTCGTATTGACCCGCACAAGAATGGTGTCCTCGCCGATGCACTCGATCTTATCCCAGGGAATGACGATCCCCTCCCCTTTAGCAAGCCCTAAGAAGCCGCCGCAGGACGGAACGATCAGCGCCACGATCCTGGCGTCACACACGTTGATCTCAAAATCGGTGGCGTATCCGAGGCGCATACCGTCGCAAAGATTGATGATCTCCTTATCCCGAATATCACCCGTACTGCAAATGTTCATAGTCAAACCTCCCGTTCGTTATAGTAAAACTATATGCAAGCGGAAGTGCGGGAATGAATCAAAGGCAATCGATAGAAAGCGCGTTTTCCTTTACGGAAAGGGCAACACCGCTCACGCCGGTGCGATAATCGGAAATGATCGTTTCCGCCATAGGATCCTCTGCGTGGGTCTGGATATAGCGGCGCATATTTCTTGCGCCAAACTTATGGGAAAAGGATTCCTTGGCGATAAACGCCGCGACCTCCTCGGTCCAGGTAAGGGTGATCCCACGCTCGGAAAGCGCCTCTGCCAGTTGAGAAAGCATAATCACGGCGATCTTTGCGAAATCGTTTTCGTCAAGGGAGCGGAAGGTGATGATCTCGTCGATACGGTTCAGGAACTCGGGACGGAGGAAGGACGAAAGCGCCTTCTCGGTCTTGCTTTCTGCCGCTACCTTTCCGTCGGAGACGAAGCCCACGTGAGCACCGCTCTTGTCGGAGCCCGCGTTGGTGGTCATAACGATAACGGTGTTTTCGAAGTTGACCGTCTTTCCGTGGGCATCGGTGATGCGACCGTCGTCAAGGATCTGCAGAAGAATATTCAGCACGTCGGGATGCGCCTTCTCGATCTCGTCAAAGAGAACGATGGAATAGGGGCGACGGCGGATCTTTTCGGTCAGCTGCCCTGCCTCGTCGTAGCCCACGTAGCCGGGAGGCGAGCCGATAATACGGGACACCGAGTGCTTTTCCATAAACTCCGACATATCAAGACGAATAAGCGTCTCGGGAGAATCAAAGAGATCGGCGGCGAGGGTCTTAACAAGCTCGGTCTTACCCACGCCGGTGGGGCCCGCGAAAATGAAGGATACCGGCTTGCGCTTATAGGAGATACCTGCTCGGTTTCTCTTGACGGCTCTCGTTACTGCCTTGACCGCCTCATCCTGACCTACGATGCGTGTCTTCAGTCTCTCCTCAAGACCGTCAAGACGCTCAAATTCGTTGGCGGTGATATTGGTGGCGGGAATGCCCGTCCAGATCTCAACCACGCCCGCAAGGTCTGCCTCGGTCATCAGGATGTTACAGCACTGATCCTCAAGCTTCTTGAGCTCGGTGGAAAGCTGAAGCTCCTGGGACTTGATCCTGGCAAGCTTCTCGTAATGTGCCTGCTCACCGTTTTCGGGGATGGTTGCCCCTTCTGCCTCTTCCCTTTCGGCCTTGAGCGCCAGCAGCTTATCGCGGACGATCTGACTCTCGTTGAGAGGCGCGCAGTTCAAAGACAGATGCGCCGCCGCCTCGTCGATAAGGTCGATGGCCTTGTCGGGCAGATAGCGGTCGGTAATATACCGCTCGGACATCACCACGGCACGGTGAAGAAGCTCGTCGGGGATCATGATCGCGTGGAACTCCTCGTAATAGTGCTTAATACCGCGAAGGATCTTGACCGTATCCTCCACGGAGGGCTCGTTGACCGAAACGGGCTGGAAGCGACGCTCAAGCGCCGTATCCTTTTCGATATACTTGCGGTACTCGTTGAGGGTGGTCGCACCTACGACCTGCACCTCGCCGCGGGAAAGCGCGGGCTTGAGGATATTGGCGGCGTTTGCACCTCCCTCGGCCTCACCCGAACCGACGAGACGGTGCACCTCGTCGATGACGAGGATAATATTGCCCGCCTCCTTGACCTCGCCAAGAAGACTCTGCATACGCGCCTCAAACTGTCCGCGGAACTGGGTTCCCGCAACAAGAGCGGTAAGGTCTACGAGGTAGACCTCCTTGCGGCTGAGCTTATAGGGCACGTTGCCGGATACGATGCGCTGTGCAAGCGCCTCGGCAATCGCCGTCTTACCCACACCGGGCTCACCGATGAGACAAGGATTGTTCTTCTGTCGACGGCAAAGGATCTGAATCACGCGGGCAAGCTCGCTGTCGCGTCCTACTACAAGATCCAATTCTCCATTCGCCGCGCGACGGGTCAGATTGGTACAGTAAGTATCGAGGAACTTTCTCTTTTTGGGGTTGCCCTTTTTCCCCTTGGGAGCGTCTTTTTCTTTTTCGGAATGTCCTTCTCCCTGCGTTTCCGCCTCGGGAGCGGCACCGCCGTTACCAAACAGCTTGCCGAAATCAATGGCAGGGGCTCCGCCTTCGGGATCTTCCTCGGAGGCGATCATCTGATTGATATCCTCCTCCATTTCAGCCAGCTGCTCGGGAGAAACTCCCATTTTATTCATATAGTCACCCAGAAGGTTTTCCAGCGGCAATCCGAGCTCCTGCGCGCATTTCATGCACACGCCCTCGTTGATGCGCTTTCCGTTTTCCAGTTTGGTCATAAAGACAACGGCAACCCTCTTATGACACCTTGCACACATAACCATAGTTTACAAAAGCCTTTCTATCGTAGATCAGAACAAATCGTAAATGGAGATCTCATTATTGAAGAGACGGAACAGTGAGGACGTCTCTACCAACTGATTCAGCATACTTGTGGATCCGAAAACCCCCACCAGTACGCCGAGAATATAGGTGATGGCCGCCAGAAGAAAGCAAGCCGCCAAAATGCCAAGCACCGCACCAAGCGTTTTGTTGATACCGTTCAGTATGGGAAGCTTGGAAAGCCCGTCAAGGATCTTAAACAGAACCAGAAGGACGAGCATTGCAGCGAAGAAGACCGCCGCGTAGGCCAAAAGATTGGACAAAAGCGAGGCAAGCGGCTGGGAAACGTTTTCGGCGAATTCGGATGCAACGCCCTGAAGACCTCCGCTTTCCATTCCGTACTTTTCCTTAAGGGCATCCGCGTCGATCAGCTGCTTGACCAAAAAGGGTAACGCATCGATTACGCCGTCAATATCAAGCGCCTCTGCTGTCGCTGTAAGTGCTTTTTCCACACGCGCGGAAACCCAGCCGAGAATACCCTGATACACCAATCTCTCATATATGATTTCGCTTACGCGAGGACCGAAGAAATAAGCCAGGATCGCAGACGCTATGGGACGTCCAAAACGGAAAACCGATGCAATAAAGCCTCGCTTGGTAAAGATCGCCACCGTAACGATCGCTAAAATGATGTATGCGCCGTCAATTGCATACTTCAAATATTCCATACTTATTCCTCCCTTCCGTATTCCTCATAAGAAACGTGATTCAAGTAAAGTCCGTGAGCGGGTGCCGTGGCTCCTGCGCGACGTCTGTCGCGGCTCTCGGTTACGGCGATAATATCCTCGGGTGTAAGAGTTCCTCTTGCCACCTCAAGAAGCGTGCCCGCCATAATGCGCACCATATTATAAAGAAATCCGTCAGCCGCCACGCGGAAGGTGACCACGTTCTCGCCTTCGGTCACGTCGGCATAAAGAACGGTTCTGACCGTATCCTTGATCTTAGAGCCTGTCGCCATATATGAAGCAAAATCGTGGGTTCCCACAAAATGCTTTGCCGCCGCGTTCATAGCCGCAATAGCCTCCGAAGAAAGCGGCATCTGGGGGAACAGAGCTCTGTCGGCAAGAAAGGGATTCTTGCTGGTTCCGTTCCAGATGCGGTACACGTATTCCTTATATTTCACGTCGTAGCGCGCGTGAAATTCGTCGGGCACAAGACTTGCCTCAAGCACCGAAATGTCCGCGGGAAGGCGGCAATTGAGCGCCGTAGGAATCTTCTCAACGGGAATGGAGAAGGCAATGCCCTCCTCTCCCTTCTTCGAAACCGTAAGACAAAATTCATTGGCGTGCACACCGCTATCGGTGCGGCTGCAACCGACTACGTCACAGGGGAAGCCGAACACCGCCTCGGTGGCCTGATTCATTTTTCCCTGTACCGTAACGCCGTTGGTCTGCACCTGATAGCCGCAATAGCCCGTTCCGAGGTAAGCAATTTTCAACAGTATTTTCATAGCTTTCTCACATCGTATAGCCGAGGCCGTACACGTTCAGAAGGATCAATCCCGCGCCAAGCACAAATACGGCAAGCATCATAAGCACGTCGCGAGCCGAGTAACGAAGAACGTGAAGCTTGGTTCTTCCCTCGCCGCCCCGATAGCAACGGCACTCCATTGCCACTGCCAGCTCGTCTGCACGGCGGAAGGCCGACACAAAGAGAGGGATCAGAATGGGGATGAGCGCCTTTGCGCGCTTAATAAGATTGCCCGACGTAAAGTCGGCACCTCTTGCCTTTTGCGCCGCCATGATCTTCTCGGTCTCCTCGATCAGCGTCGGAATAAAGCGAAGCGCAATCGTCATCATCATAGTGAATTCATGCACGGGCACGCGGATCTTCTTCAGCGGACCCAACAGCTGCTCAAGGGCGTCGGTGAGAGAGATAGGCGTAGTCGTATAAGTCAGGAAGATGCTCGTTACCACGATCATACAGACGATACGAACCATCATAAAGATGGCCTTATACACGCCTTCCGCATATATTTTGATTATACCCCATTCAAAAAGCAACGATTCCCCGACCGTCCAGAAGATGTTGAGGACAACGGTGAAAAGCATAATGAAAAGGATGGGGCGAATGGATCTCAGGATCGATTTCAAGGGGATCCTGCTCAAAAGGACGATTACCAGCGCCGAAGCTGCAAGGAGCCCAAAGGCCATAACGTTCTTGCATACCATGGAGCACACGATATACAGCACCATCATAATGACCTTGGCGCGCGGATCCAAGCGGTGGATCAGCGACTCGGCAGGATAATACTGTCCGAAGGTAATGTTTTTCATGTATATAAGCCTTTCGGATACTTATTTCTTAAGAATAGGGATCAGCGCACGAGCGGCGTCCGCAACGGTATAAATACCCTCGCCGACGGAAAGACCGCGTGCTCTCAGCGTGGTGATCAGCTTGGTGATCTGAGGAACGGTGAGACCGATCTCCTCAAGCTCCGCGGAGCGGGAGAAGATCTCGGCGCAAGTTCCCTTCATAGCCACCTTGGCGTGTGCCATAACGATCAGCTCGTCGCAAAGGCGAGCCATATCCTCCATACTGTGGCTGACGACCACAACCGTGGCGCCCGTTTCCTTGCGGTAGCGGACGATGCCGTCGAAGATGCCGTCGCGTCCCATAGGATCAAGACCTGCGGCGGGCTCGTCAAGCACCAGAACCTCGGGCTTCATTGCGATCACGCCGGCAATAGCCGCACGGCGCTTCTGTCCGCCCGAAAGGTCGAAGGGAGATTTGTCAAGAAGACTCTTGTCAAGTCCCACGAAGTCAGCCGCCATCTCCACGCGGCGTGCGATCTCCTCCTCGTCAAGCCCCATATTCCGAGGTCCGAAGGCGATATCACGGCGGATAGTCTCCTCAAAGAGCTGATACTCGGGATACTGCATAACAAGACCGACGCGGAAGCGGATATTCCCGATCTCGCGGGGCTTTTCCCAGATATCCGCTCCGTCCAGCAGAACGCGGCCGCCCATCGGCTTCTCAAGACCGTTCAGAAGCTGAACGAAGGTGGATTTGCCCGAACCGGTGTGTCCGATAATTCCCGTGATCTTCCCTTCCTCAATACCAACGCTTACGTCGTCAAGGGCGCGGATCTCGTAAGGGGTTCCCGGACTGTATATATACGATACGTTTTCCAGTTGAATCTTTGTCAATTTACAAATACCTTTATCCTTACTTGTTTTGTTCGATATACTTGCAGATCAGATCGGCGCAAAGGTCGGTGGTGTAGCAATCTCCCTCAAGAGATATGCCTGCCTCGCGAAGCTGCTCTGCAAGCGCACTGCACTGGGGCACGTCAAGTCCCGCGCGGCGCAGCTTATCGGGGTGTGCGAAGATCTCGGCGGGTGTGCCGTCCATCAGCACGGCGCCGTCGTCAAGAACGATCACGCGGTCGGCCTTTGCCGCCTCGTTCATATAGTGGGTAATGGTGAGAACGGTGATCCCCTTCTCACGGTTCAGCATTTCCATAGTACGAAGCACCTCGCGGCGTCCCACGGGATCCAGCATAGACGTGGATTCATCAAAGATCATGATCTCGGGTGCGATAGCAATAATGCCCGCGATCGCCACTCTCTGCTTCTGACCGCCCGAAAGTCGGTGAGGCTCGTGGTGCGCGTATTCGCTCATACCCACGACGGCAAGTGCGTGATCCACGCGCTCGCGGATCTCTTCCCGAGGAAGGCCCAGATTCTCCGGGCCGAAGGCAACGTCCTCCTCCACGATGGTAGCCACCAACTGGTTATCGGGGTTCTGGAACACCATACCCACCTTGCGGCGAAGGGCATACATATCGTCCTCGGTAAGGTCGGGAGAGGTGATCTCCACACCGTCGATGGTGATGGTGCCGCCCGTAGGGATAAGGATCATATCCAGCAGCTTTGCCAACGTGGATTTACCCGAGCCGTTGTGCCCGAGAATGGCCACGTACTCACCTTTTTTTATGGAAAAGGACAACCCGTCGAGGACGGGAACGTCTCTTCCGTCATCCTCGTTATAGGAATAACAGAGGTTTTCAATTTTGATATATTCGTCTTTCATAATTACCGTTCCAACTTATGATTTCGACCATCTTACACTTGCGCCGCAAGGAAGAAGGCCGCCCGTTTGGGTCACGGGAAGTGCCAGCTCGCCCGCCTCGATCTTACCGCCGAAGCGCTCCATAAGACGAAGGCGAAGGATGTAACTCATAGCAAGGGGCGAAAGACCCGTGGTATAGGAATTGAGCAGGAAGAAAAGGGGCTTGTCCGACAGGACCTGAACGGCGAGCGCTACGAAATCGTCGATGCACTCCTCGATCTTCCACACCTCTCCCGAGGGGCCGCGACCGTACGAGGGAGGATCCATAATGATGCCGTCATATTTGTTGCCGCGCTTGATCTCGCGCTCCACAAACTTCTTGCAATCGTCTACGATGTAGCGAATGGGTGCGTCGGAAAGACCGCTGAGAGCGGCATTTTCCTTGGCCTGCGCCACCATTCCCTTAGCCGCATCCACGTGACAGACAGAGGCACCTGCCTTTGCCGCCGCAACGGTTGCACCGCCCGTATAGGCAAACAGGTTCAGAACCTTGATGGGACGGCCCGCATCCTTGATAAGACCCGAGAACCAATCCCAGTTGGCAGCCTGCTCGGGAAACAGACCCGTGTGCTTGAAGCCGGTGGGGCGGATCAGAAAATTCAGATTCCCGTAGCCGATCTTCCATTGCTCGGGAAGACGGTTGTCCGCCCAAGCGCCGCCGCCGCGGGAGGAGCGCTTATAGGTAGCGTCTGCCTTTTTCCAAAGGGGGCTCTTATTTTCATTTTTCCATACGATCTGGGGATCGGGGCGCACAAGAATATACTTTCCCCAACGCTCAAGTCTCTCCCCTTCCGAGGTATCGATCAATTCATAGTCTTTCCAATTTTCGGCACACCACATAGCGTTCTGCCTTTCTTTTATAATCTTATTTGTTGTAATAGCTTGCCAATCGGGAGGCGCCGCTGTGCGCGTGGCAAATGGCAATAGCCAGCGCGTCGGCCGTGTCGTCGGGCTTCGGGGGCTTCTCCAGGTTCAATAGCATCGTTACCATAGAAATGACCTGCTTCTTTTCCGCCCGTCCGTATCCTACCACCGCCTGCTTGACCTGCAGGGGGGTATATTCGTGGATCGGAACGCCGTTTTCGGCACCCGACAGAAGGATGACGCCGCGTGCTTCGCTGACGCGGATACCTGTGGTCTGGTTGGTATTCCAGAACAGCTCCTCCACCGCCATACAGTCGGGCTTATACGCCGCGATCAGCTGATTCATCCGTCGATGGATCTCCACAAGCCTGTCCTCGGTAGACATGGTGGAGGGCGTTTGGATCGATCCGTATCCAAGGGGGCGGAAGCGGCTTCCCTTATATTCAAGGACGCCCCAACCGATGATCGCAAGTCCGGGGTCGATTCCCAATATCACCATATCGTTCACCTCAATTACAAATAGACACTATACTCCAATTTATAATTATAACACATTTATATCAACAAGTCAAATAGATTTTTCTTTTTTGCAAAAAATCGTTAAATCTCTCATTTTTTGTTTACTTTTTCGCTGATTTATGGTATACTTGTTGTGTATATTTTATTTTAGATGAAGGGTGCTTATGAACATCATCAAGCTTTCCGTAAACGATACGGTCGAATTAAAAAAAAGCCATCCCTGCGGATCCAAGGAATTCAAGATCCTTCGCGTCGGCAGCGATATCCGTATGCTTTGCTGCGGCTGCGGTCACGATATGACCTTGGGTCGCGAAAAGCTGGAAAAGGCAATTCGAAAGGTGACCCCTGCCGTCCAAAGTGAAGGAGGAACCGGATCCCATGAGTAAAAAGCTGCAAATCGGCGCGCTCCGAGATCGCATCCGGTCTCTTTGGGTCGCCTTTAAAACGAGTCCATATTCTTATCTTGCCGCCTGCTTCCTGATCCCCTTCGGACTGATGCTTCTGATGTATATCGGTCGCGGCATCCATCCCTTTGGAAACAGTTGTGTATTGGTCTTGGATCTGAATGGACAGTACGTGTATTTCTACGAGGCGCTCCGTGAGTTCATCTACGGAGACACCAGCTTGCTCTATTCCTTCTCCCGCGCCCTCGGCGGTGAATTTCTCGGCATCTACGCCTACTATATCGCAAGCCCTCTTTCCTGGCTGGTTGCCCTCTTCCCCGAGGGACGGATGCTTGAGGCGCTTCTTTTCATCTTCCTTTTGAAGACGGGACTTTCCGGATTTACCTTCGGCTGGTATCTTCACAAGACCACTCGCCGCGTTAACAAGAGCTACGTCATCACCTTTTCCACCCTCTACGCGCTCTGCTCCTACGCCATCGTCCACCAGCACAACTCCATGTGGATCGATGCGCTGATCTGGCTTCCCGTGATCACCTATGCCATTGAGGATCTGATCAAGCACCGCCACTACAAGCTGTTCGTTATTTCCCTGGCAATGGCGGTTATGAGCAACTTTTATATCGGCTATATGGTGTGCATTTACGTTGCTCTGTATTTCTTTTACTGTTTCGCGGCGTGCAAGGTCGTCAACCCTCTCGGGGAACGCCTGCATTTCTTGAAGTCTCTTTTCCGCATCGGCGTATGGTCCGTGCTTGCCATCGGAATTTGCGCCGCCATCATCGCCGGTGCCTATTATTCCCTCGGCTTTGGCAAATCCACCTTCTCCGATCCCGACTGGAAGTTCTTTGCCCGTTTCACCCTGGCAGAGCTTTTCGTCAAGCTTCTGCCCGGCGCCTACGATACGGTCAAGCCGGCAGGTCTCCCTATGATCTATTGCGGCGTTCTGACGCTTCTGATGCTTCCCTGCTATTATCTGCGAAAGGATATTCCGATTCGCGAAAAGCTGTTGTCCTCGCTGTTTATCGCCGTTTTCGTTCTGAGCTTTATCATCAACCCCGTCGATATCGTTTGGCACGGTCTGCAAAAGCCCAACTGGCTGAACTACCGATACAGCTTTATGCTCAGCTTTTTCCTGTTGACGCTGGGATACCGCGGTCTTCTCGGCATCCGCAAGCAGAAGGCTTCCTCCGTCTTCCAATCAGGTCTTGTACTCGGCCTTGCCGTCGTAATCCTGCAACAGTTTGAATATGACAGCTTCCTTCTCGAGGGCTACGGTCTTGAGGCAGGAAAGCTTGCCCCCTTCCGCACCGTTTGGTTTACCGTCATCATGATCGTCGCGCTCTGCGCGGTCCTTTCTATGATCATTCACGCCAAGCGCCCGCGCGACGTTCGGAAATACGCTTTGATCCTGCTTATTGTGATCTGCGCAGAGTCCTTCGCCAACGGATTCATTCAGCTTTCGGATCTTGATATTGACGTGTCCTTCTCCACCTACTCCTCCTACAACAATTATCTGGATCCCCTTCGCGTTGCGGCGGATCAGGTGCAGGAAATGGACACCTCCTTCTACCGAATGGAAAAGACGCGTATGAGAAAGACCAATGACGATATGGCTCTCAATATGCGCGGTCTGTCCTGCTCCACCTCCACCATAAACAAAGAGACCATTTACTTCTTGAAGGCCTTTGGCTATACCTCGTATTCCAACCGCTCCAAGTATCTGGGAGAGACACCCGTAGCGGACTCTTTGCTTGGCGTCAAGTACATTCTTTCCGAAAAAACGGTCAGCGAGACCCGTTCGGATTACAACGTGGACCGTACCCTTGCCGCTCTTATGCAGGAGCTCTACACCGTCTACACCGAAACCGACAGCTACGTGGCGTATGAAAATCCCTATGCCCTCTCCCTTGCTTACACGGTCAACGAGGCCATCAAGGATCTTGCCTTCTATTCCTACAACGAGGAAGGAGACGTAACCTCCCTCATCGCCTCTCCTATGGAGCGTCTCAATGCCTTCCTCGCCGCCGCGCTTGGCGAATCGGATTTCCGGGTATTTTATCCTATCAATACCGGTACGCCCGCCTATAACAACTGCAGAAAATCCTCCGTAGTCGGTCACACCAAATATTCGGAGACCGATTCGGCGTTGGAGGCCACCGTCACCTTCACGGCAACGGTTCCTACCGATGCATACGTCTTTTTCTATGCACCCAGCAATTATTCCCGTGACACCAAGATATCCGTCAACGATAAAAAGTTCGGCGACTTTATGACAAGCGATTCCGACCATATCAAGACCCTTGGAAAGTTCTCTGCCGGCGAGACCATCTCCGTCACCCTCACGCTGAAGGAGACCAATTTCTACGTAATGAATAACGAGTACGTTCTGTACTATATGGACGTGGATCAGTTCCGCTATGCCATGAACAATCTGGCCTCCGAGCAGTTTATCATTGAAGACTACACCGAAACCAAGCTGAACGGCACCATTACCACCTCGCACAATGGCGAGACCGTTCTTACGACCATCCCCTACGACGAAGGCTGGCAGGTGCTTGTTGACGGCAAGCCCGTGGAGATCTTCAAGGCGGTGGATGCGCTGATCGCCTTCGACGTTGACGAAGCAGGCACCCATACGCTCACCCTTCGGTACGCGCCCCGTCTCATTCTTCTCGGCGCCGCCGTATCCCTGTTCTCCACTCTTCTTTTTGCCGGCATCATTGTCTACGAGAGGATCGGTAAAAAGAAAAAGCAACATCCCATAGAATCCAAAGCATCATAACAGAAAGGACCCCACCGAATGTTTTATTATATCAAAGGCACGCTTGCTATGCTCGATCCTACCTTTGCCGTAGTCGATGCCGGCGGCGTTGGATACAAGCTGACCATCAGCACAACCACCCACGATTCCATGCCCCCTCATCTGACGGTATCCGAGCCCCCCGAGGTTAAGCTCTATACCCATATGGCGGTGCGCGAGGACGGCGTGGAGCTGTTTGGCTTCGGCTCTCACGAAGAGCTTTCCGCCTTCAAAATGCTGATCACGGTATCCGGCGTAGGCCCCAAGGCGGCCATTGCCATCCTTTCTATCCTTACCCCCGAAAGGCTGGCGCTTGCCATTTGCTCCGAGGATGCCAAGGCCATCTCCAAGGCAAACGGCGTTGGTGCCAAGACCGCGGCAAGAATCATTCTTGAGCTGCACGATAAGTTTATGAAGGAGACCCCCTCCGAGATCCTCTCGGGCAAGGCCGCGTCCTCCATCCCCACCTCCCCTGCAGGAAAGGGTGTGCTCAGCGAGGCGCAGGACGCTCTTACTGTTCTCGGCTATACCCGTGGTGAGGCGGCTACCGCCCTCTCGGGCATTGACCCGTCCATCGGACTTGAAAATATGATCAAGCAGGCCTTGAAAAAGCTGATGCGATAAGAAAGGAGTAAATGACCGTGAATAATTCCTTCGATTTTGAGATGAACGACGATCTCGACTTTGAAAACCGAATCATGACCTCCTCCTATACCGCAGGCGACAAGGAAACCGAGGTCTCTCTGCGCCCCCGCGCACTTTCCGAATATATCGGACAGGAGCGCGCCAAGGAAAATCTCAGGATCTGCATCGAAGCGGCAAAGCTTCGCGGCGATTCCCTGGATCACGTTCTTCTTTACGGCCCTCCCGGTCTTGGTAAGACCACCCTTTCCAACATCATCGCCGCCGAGATGGGCGTAAACATCCGCATTACGTCGGGTCCCGCTATCGAGAAGCAGGGCGATCTTGCGGCGCTTCTGACCAATCTCAACGAAGGCGACGTGCTCTTTATTGACGAGATCCACCGTCTGTCCCGTTCCATCGAGGAGATCCTTTATCCCGCGATGGAGGACTACGCCCTCGATATCATTATCGGTAAGGGTCCTGCCGCAAGAAGCATCCGCATCGACCTCCCCAAATTCACGTTGATCGGCGCGACTACAAGAGCAGGTCAGCTAACCACGCCTCTGCGCGACCGTTTCGGCGTGCTTCTGAAGCTTGAGCTTTACACCCCCGAAGAGCTTGCCACCATCGTGCGCAGAAGTGCAGGCATTCTCAACTTTGAGATCACCGACGACGGTGCCATCGAGATCGCATCCCGTTCCCGCGGAACCCCTCGTATTGCCAACCGCCTTCTCAAGCGTGTGCGTGATTACGCTCAGGTCAAGGGACACGGCGTCATCGATTCGAACATCGCCAACTATGCTTTGGGGCAGCTGGAGATCGACCAGCTGGGTCTTGACAACACCGACCGCCGTATGCTCAAGGCAATTATTGATTTCTACGACGGAGGCCCCGTCGGTCTTGACACCCTTGCCGCCACCATCGGTGAGGAGGCCATTACCATTGAGGACGTTTACGAGCCTTACTTAATGCAGATCGGCTTCCTGTCCCGTACGCCCCGCGGTCGTTGTGTAACTCGCCTTGCCTACGAGCACCTTGGTCTTCGCTACCATAGCAAGGACACGGATGCGGTCGGCGATCAGTTGGATCTTTTCAAGCCCTCCGACGATCGCTAAACCATCATCGGAAATTCAAAGAGTGTCCGTCGAAGCTTTAAGTAGATCAAGGGCATATCGGATATGGGAAGCGGAGTGCTTCCCTTTCCGCATTCCAAAGTAAAGGACGGACGGTTAAATTCGCGGACGAACCAATCGGTGAAGCCGCCGTATGCCGCCATTCCCTCGGGTTTTGTCAAGGTGTAACCGGTAAAGGCGGAAAGACGCCTTCCGATCTGTGCGGTGCGCTCTGCCTCGCCGCAGTAGATCTCTTCCCCTTGTGTGTGAAGCGTCAACACGCCGCCGTACGGCTTGCTGAAGCGAAGATAATTACATAAATATGCCGTTTCAGGCTCTGATTCGGGTGCCTCCCCGCTGAAGCGAGTGGGCGCGCCGCCCGTAATGCCTGCTTCGGCTTCCAGCCGTTTATATTCGGCAAAGCCCGCGTTATAGTTGTGATTCAAGTCCACGCCTCTGGCGTTTGCCTTCCAATGACAAAAATCTATGCTACCGCCGTTCATACGGAGCAGGCGGTCGCGAAGCGGATTGTCCGCGCTCACGCCGCGGATGGAATACTCCACCCCGTCGGGATTCAGCATAGGCACCACGTCGATCTCGCAAGCCTCTTCCAAACGTTTCACTCGCATCCCTTCCGCCATACCGTCACTTCGGAGCAGCTCGCAATATTCGTTAATAAAGCGAAGCAAGACCGAGGTCGTCATCCATTCCGCACCGTGATGCGCACCAAGGTAAAGAACGCGCCGCGGCTTTTCCGCCGTGCTTCGTGTGCCCAGATGCACCATTGGAATCGCGCGCCCCATAATGCTTTGTCCCAGCACTGTCACCGACATTGTGGGATATCGCGAGGCAAACTCGTCCAATAGTGTCATCATCGCACTGTGATCCATAGAGAAACGGAGATCCATGATCCGCCGTTTCTGATTGCTTTCATTCATATTCTTTTCCTCCCGTCTTCCATTCGTTACATCATATGAAGTCGGGACCAAAACCATTCCTCGGAGGTTGTATGAGCCACTCTACCCCTACTGTAAAAAATCTGTTTTTCAAAATGCTGATCTATGGCGTTGCCCTTTCTCTTTTGCACATTCTTTTGGAGAGAGCTATGGCCTTCGCGGGCAGCGACGTTGCCTTGGTTGGTGCGGTTCCCTTTCTGAATCTTGCCATCGTGCTTTGTGATGCGGCATTTTTCTTTATTCTGTATGCCCTGGTCCTCTCGGCAACTCGCTTCGGTGCCAAGCAGCCCCTTGCAGTGCTTCTTCTTCCCGTAGCGCTGGCGCTTTTCAAGCACATTGCCAACTGGATGGCCTTTTTGATCACCGAGAACATTACAAAAGCCATCGATGTCCGTCTCTCCTTTACTACGGCTACAAGCTCCATTGCCATTGAGCTGTTCCAATATGCACTTGTACTTGCAGTCCTGTGGCTTCTGCGCAAGCATCCCGATGGCATCCGCGTTCTCAGTGTCTGTGGCGTTATGCTTGGCATCAATCTTTTCTCCCGCCTCCTTGGCGACATTTCCTACGGCGCGCCCACGTCTTTGGCGGAGATGGGCGTGATGCTGGCATATTATTCCTTCGACATCTTCCTCTACGGCCCCTTCGCTTTCCAAGCTATGCGATGGCTCGCAAAGAAACAAATACAAAAAGAACCCACTGAATAAACAGTGGGTTCTGATTTTTTGTTTACAAAAGCTCAAGCATACGCTTTTTGCAAATGGCGGGAAGCTCGGTTTCCTCAACCAGCTTTCGATATTCCTCTTTGCTAACGCCCTTAAGAAGCTTCTGGCTCAGGGTGCCGCGGTGGAGATTTCTTCCGGGCAGACAGATGAGAGCCTTAACGCCTGCTTTACCAAGGCGCTTTGCCTCGGATACGGAAGCGTAGGTTACCTCAACCGTAAAGTCCTTCTTGGCGCCCTTAACGGATACAGTGATCATATCGTTATCATCATATTCGTAAGATACCTCGCCATCGGAAATCACCTTAACGGTACCTGTTTCGATATTGGGGAAACGAAGAAGATACTGACGATCCTCGGGTACCACCCCGTCGTCACCGCAAACGCGGATCGCCGTGGTCTGCACGCCTTCAGCCGCCGTATTGGTAACGGTTGTAGTTGCCTCCTTGCCATCCTTATCCTCATAGAGGGTATATTCACCGTTGCCGTTGAAGATATCAAAACAAAGCTTCTTGGGATTTTCAAGAGAGTTGCCGTTATTGTCCTCGCTGGTTGCGAACACGCCGCCGGCCTTAGCCAAAACGGGAATCGACTCAAGAGGTCT
>JAZLBM010000121.1:0-15812 GCA_045613705.1 Eubacteriales bacterium
ATGGCTGGTTGGTGCCCACACGGCGGAACTCGTTGATGCGCGCCACGCCGCCGCCCGACATCTGAAAGATCGCCGTCTCGTTGGAAAAGGGATTGTCCCAATTGTTCTTCCCCTCTCCGTAAATGTCGTCCGCATTGTTATCACGGTAGCCCATACAAGAAACCTTGGTGGCGTACTCGTTGATGGAGGTGAACAGCATAGCAATAGAGTGAGTGGGATAGAACATAGGAGGAATGCCCGCCACTCTCTGCCACCGGTCGCCGCCCGTGCGCCGGAAGTCGGGCGCCATATGGGCGATATCGTGATAATACTGGGATTCGCCGTAAACGAATTTACCGAAGTGACCCAGCTTGTATTTTTCGCGGCAATAAATAGCGCAGGGGAAATAGTAGCAGGTCTCGCCCATCATATAAACGAGACGGGTCTCCTTCACCTTCTCAATGATCTGCTCGATCTCTTCGATGCTGCAGGCAATCGGCACCGCCGAATAGACGTGCTTGCCCGCCTCAAGAGCCTTCAGTACCATAGGTGCGTGAAGATGGCGCTGGGTAAAGATGGCGACGCAATCAATATCCTTTGCCTTCAGCATCTCGTCGTAGTCGGTATAGCTGCGGGTCAACCCGTGGGCCGCCTTGGTCGCCTCGATGCGCTCCTCAATTCTGTCGCAAAGAATGACCTCCTCGATATCGGGATGCCCCACGAAAAGCGCCATAAAATCGTTACCGAAGTTTCCAAGTCCTACGACGCCGACCTTGATCTTCTTTCTCATTATTCGCTCCTTATTCCTCGTAGTAGTCCTTTTGCACGTATTCCAATTTTGCCCAATCGGCAGGTGCAGACCCGAAATCGGGAATGTCCATCAGCTCGCCGTCCCGCAAAGAAGATTCGTGGGCAATGATACCGGGGATCATATAGCGCGCCGCATCCCACGCGTTATTGGGAGGCAGCTTCTCGTCCACAACGGCACGAACGAAATCGTCCACAAGGAAGGGATGAGAGTTAAAGTGAGCGTACACGGGCTCGTTGCGGTAGATCTTGGGCAAACGGCTCTTGTCCTGAATGGGACAGAAGCCCTTGATGTATCGGGTCGTGGTGGGGGTGTACGTCCAATCGATAGCACCCGCCTTCTTGTCCGCGATGTAATCGTCGCAGTTGAGAAGCTCGTCAAGATATTCAATATGCGTCTTTTTGTCAAGACCCGCCTTGACCGCCGCGATACCGCGCTGGAAAATATGCTGTGTGATGCTATGCTCGTAGGAGCCGTAATCGCCGTAGAAGCAGGTCACGTAGGACGAGGGCTTATTGACGCCCACGCGGCGAAACTCGTTGATGCGCGCCACGCCGCCGCCCGACATACGGAAGATGGCCGTCTGATTGGAGAAGGGATTCTGCCAAAGATTCTTATCCTCGCCGTAAATTTCATCGGTGTGGAAATCGTCGCGAAGTCCCATACAGGAGACCTTGGTAGCATACTCGTCAATGGCCGAGAAGATCATGGAAATGGAGTGGGTAGGATAGAACATGGGAGGAATGCCCGCGGCTCTCTGCCAATGCTCGCCGCCGCTTCGCTTGAAGTCGCCGTACATCTCGGAAATATCGTGATAATACTGCGCCTCGCCGTATACGAATTTGCCGAAATCGCCCTTCTTGTAGCGCTCGCGGCAGAAAATGGCATCGGGGTAATAATAGCAGGTCTCTGCCATCATATAGGTAAGGCCTGTGGCTTTGACCTTTTCGATGATCTTTTCGATCTCCTCGATAGTACAGGCAATGGGAACCGCCGAATAGACGTGCTTGCCTGCGTCCAGTGCCTGAAGCACCATGGGGCCATGGAGATGCCGCTGGGTAAAAATACCGATGCAGTCGATGTCCTTCTGCTTCAGCATTTCCTCAAGGGAGCTGTAGGTTCTTGTGATACCGTAAAGCTCTGCCTTTTGCTTGAGCTTTTCGGGATCCAGATCGGCCAAAGCCACCTCCTCAACGTCAGGATGGAGCTTGAACAAACGCACAAAGTCGCCGGAAAAGGCGCCCGCGCCTACAACGCCTATTTTGATCTTCTTTCTCATGGTACACCTCTCTAAGATTTTTGTTGTATTCATTGTATCACAACCGCGGGTGAAACACAAGAAAGAGAGTAAACATTTTTATAATAAAATACACCTGAATCTCTTGAAAACAGGGGGAATCCGTGATATAATCTATAAGAAACCGTTCCAAAGGAGGTCCTATGAATTTCAACGAGATCAACCCCTATATCCGATTTGCCGTGGAGCGAGACCTCACCGAGGATTACGGACGCGCCATTGCGGCTTACGATTTTCGCCTGTTTTACGGACTCGCGGGCAGAATTCTTGTAGAAGTGGACGGCGAGTGCCTCCCCGTCACAAAAAACACCCTCGTGGTGGTGCCGCCCGCGCACTTTTACCGGTTGCTTACCGATAATGAAGAAAAGGAGCCGAACCGCTTCGGCATCCTGAATTTTGATATGACCTGCGCCCGTTCGGATCAAAGGCTATCCATCACGCCCCAACCGGCGGGGCGCTTCAATCCCGATCTGGTGATCTCCCATGACACCCCCGAGGAATTTGCCGTTCCCCGTTGTCTTGAGACCGATTACCGCTCCACCGAGGCCTTCCGTGCCCTTCTGGCGGAGTTTCTTCACAAGCCCGCCCTCTATCGGGAGGAATGCGGCGCACGGCTGAAATTCATTCTGACACTTGCGGAGCGCAACGCGATCCGGAAGCAGCATAATCGCCCCCGCGTGGTAGAGGAGGTCCTTGATTTCGTCCGCACCCATTACAACGAGCCCATCACCAACGCCTCCATCGCCGAGCATTTCGTCTATCACCCCAATTACATCAATCGGGTGTTCAAGGCGTCTATGGGACAGAGTCTGCATCAGTACGTGATACATTACCGTCTCCGCATCGCCCAGACACTCCTCACCGGCTCCGACGACAGCATTGAAGAGATCGCCCGCACCGTTGGATTTGAGTCTCCCTCCTATTTCTCAAAGTATTTCAAGGACTACTTCGGCGAGCCACCCCTTTCCTTCCGCACCAATCACATCAAAAATATGCAATAAATTCGAAAGGATTCCTTATGAAAACCAATCGCCCCTTCCCTTCGGTCACCATTACCAAAAAAGGACAGAAATTTTTAGAAAACGGACACGTGTGGGTCTACGCCGAGGAGATCACCGCCGCCGACGCCAATATTGAAAACGGCGCCGTGGTGGACGTGCTTTCCGATAAGGGTCGCTATCTCGGCAGCGGATTTTACAGTGAGCACTCCAAGATCCGCGTCCGTCTGCTTTCCACCAACGCCAACGACCGCTATGACGATGCCTTCTGGGCGCGCCGCATTCGCTATGCCCTTGACTACCGTCGCACGGTATACGGCGACGACGTATCGGCTTGCCGCTTGATCTTCGGCGAGGCCGACGGCTTCCCCGGTCTCACCGTAGACCGCTTCAGCAATCTGCTTTCCGTACAGATCCTGTCCTTCGGTATGGATCAAAGAAAGGGCGTGATCCTTCCCCTCCTTGCCGATGCGCTCCGCGCAGACGGTATGTCCGTGGACGGCATCTACATCCGAAACGACGTGGCCATCCGCTCCCTTGAGGGTCTTGAGCAGTACAAGGGCTGGTTCCCCGGCTATGAGGGACCCTCGACCCTTACACAGATCGTGGAGAACGGCGTGCACTATCACGTGGACGTGGAAAACGGACAGAAGACCGGCTTCTTCTTAGATCAGCGCCTCAACAGACGGGCCCTGGCCGGCATTGCCAAGGGAAAAACCGTGCTTGACTGCTTCACTCACACCGGCTCCTTCGCCTTTAACGCCCTTATGGGCGGTGCTAAGCGCGTAACTGCCGTGGATATTTCCGAGGAAGCGGTCTCCATCGCTCGCAAAAATGCGGAGCTGAACGATTTTTCGGACAAGGGACAGCTGGATTTCCTGTGCGCCGACGTATTTGACCTGCTCCCCGCCCTTGAAAAGGAAGGCAAATCGCCCTACGATCTCATTATCCTCGACCCGCCCGCCTTCACCAAGTCCCGCAAGACGGTGAAGAACGCCGAGCGCGGCTATAAGGAGATCAACTACCGCGCTATGAAGCTTCTGCCCCGCGGCGGCTACCTTGCCACCTGCTCCTGCTCCCACTTTATGGAAAATTCCCTCTTTGTGAAGATGCTGCACGACGCCGCACATGACGCGGGCGTTTCCCTGCGCCAGATCGAGGCGCGTCAGCAGGCGCCTGATCACCCCATTCTCATGAACGTTCCCGAAACCGACTACCTGAAATTCTATCTCTTCCAGATCGTATAAAGTTTTTTGTTAAAATCTATTGACAAAATCACTTTTATGTGGTAAAATACTGTTTCGGTACGGGCATTCGCCCGTCTCTCTACCGTGCAAATTCTATGCAAGCACGGTCTAAAGTCCATAGGGAGGTGTAAAATATGGAAAAGGTACTCAATTCTTATGAAAGCCTGTTTATCGTTGATCTTACGAACGGCGAGGAAGCAGCAAAGGCTACCGTGAACAAGTTCACGTCCTTGATCGCAGAGAATGGTGAGATCGTTGACATTGCCGACTGGGGCAAGCGTCGTCTCGCATATCCCATCAATGACATGAACGACGGTTACTTCACCGTAGTTACTTTCAAGGCTGACGGTTCTTTCCCTGCAGAGCTTGAGCGTCTGTTCAATATCGATGAGAGCGTTATGCGCAGCATCGTTATCAGACTTGAGCACGAGGCAGTTGCTAAGACCGTTGAATCCGTACCTGCTGAAGAGCCTGTAGCTGAAGAAGCTGCGGCAGCTGACGCAGAGTAATTCGCTGGAGGCTACCATGGCAAACCTGAATCTCAACAAAGTTATTCTTGCCGGCAAGCTTACGTTCGATCCCGAATTGAAGCAGGCCCAGAGCGGCACCGCCGTTCTCTCTCTCCAAATTGCTGTAAATAGACGTTCCAGAAGATCCGCTGATGGACAGCAGTCGACACAAGAAGCCGACTTCATCAATGCTGTTGCCTTTGGTCAGACAGCAGAGTTCATCTCGCGCTTTTTCCACAAGGGTTCGTCCATTTGCATCGTCGGTTCGATCAGAACAAACACCTGGCAGGATCAAAACGGTCAAAAGAGAAACAGCGTAAATGTTTATGTAGACGAGGCCATGTTCGTTGACAGTAAGGGCGAGGCAGGCGGATCGGGCTATACGCCCGACGCTTACGGCGTTCCTTCCTTCTCGACCGGCGCAAATGATATGCCCAAGTTCGAGGACGTCAACACCGACGACGGTTCTCTTCCCTTCTGAGGAAGCGCATCCGTCAATCAACGCTAAACAAATTCTAGAGGAGGTTTCATAAGATGGATAGAAACGAAAACGTAGCAGCTCGTCCCGCGCGCCCCAACATGCGCAAGAGAAAGAAGATCTGCATCTTCTGTGCAGACAAGGTTGATTATATCGACTACAAGGACACTGCAAAGCTCAGAAAGTTCATCAGCGAGCGCGGAAAGATCCTTCCCAGAAGAATTTCCGGTACTTGCGCAAAGCATCAGCGTGACGTAAACACCGCTATCAAGCGTGCTCGTCAGGTTGCTCTGCTTCCTTATATCTGCGACTAATTACAAAAAGCCTCAAGCAATTGAGGCTTTTTTCTTTTTTCAAAAAGAAAAGGCTTGCCGAGGCAAGCCTTTTTTATTAGTCAAGCACCACGCGCTCAATGAGCTTCGCGGCGTTTTTGATCTCGGTCATGGAGTAGCCGTAGCGAACCACAGACGCGATCACGCGGTTGCGCTCCGCCTCGTCCTTGGGAAGCGTTCCGAACTCCTTGCGAATGAGGTTCGCGCAAACTTGGGCAAAATCCACCTCGGCAAGATACTCCTTCGCCACGTTCATGGCGTCGTTGTCGTACCCCTTCTGATGCAAGTGCATCAAAATACGGCGCATACCCCAATGCTTCTCCACGCAGGCCTCCGCCTCGCGGACTACGTCTTCATCCTCACGGATGTATCCCTTTTCCTTCAGAAGCTCCGCTACCTCGTCGCAGATCCTCGGCGAAAAATTTCTGTGCCGAAGCTTCAGCGCGAGCGTCCTTGCGGAATTGCGCCCAAAAGCCAAAATATCGAAGGCCTTCTTGGTGGCGCGGTACTTCTCTTCCTCGTAAAGGAGAGCCTTGGTGTCCTCACGGCTGATCTCTCCATCTTGAAGCCCCAACCGCTCCCAAGCCTCACGGGGCAAGGTGTAGCGGTAGGTATTCATTTTATAGACCTCGCTGGTCTCGACGGTAACCTCTACCTCTTTTCCCTCACGGACGAAGAGGTGACTGACAAGCTCAATCTTCATCGCCGTCGGACTCCAGGGTGCGGATGTCGAAATCGTCACCGTCATCCTCGTCAAGATCGAATTCGCTTTCGTTCAGCGTCACCTTTTCACTCATCTCGCGGATCTTGGCATCCAGCTCCTCAAACATAGCGGGATTGGACTCCACGATCTTGCGCACGTTCTCCTTACCCTGGCAAAGTCGCTCGCCGTTGTAGGAGAACCAGGAGCCGCTCTTCTTGATGATATCCAGCGCAATGGCAATATCCACGACCTCTCCGTAGCGGGAAATTCCCTTTCCGTAAAGGATGTCGAACTCCGCAACCTTGAAGGGGGGCGCTACCTTGTTCTTGACGATCTTGCACTTTACACGGTTACCGTAAATATCGTTTCCGTTCTTGAGCTGCTCGGTCTTGCGGATATCGATACGCACGGAAGCATAGAACTTCAGCGCGCGACCGCCGGTGGTGGTCTCGGGGTTGCCGTAGATCACGCCCACCTTCTCACGAAGCTGGTTGATGAAAATAACGATGGCGTTGCTCTTGGAAATAACGGCGGAAAGCTTGCGCATCGCCTGAGACATCAGACGTGCCTGGGTGCCCACCTGGGACTGACCCATATCGCCCTCGATCTCCTGACGGGGCACGAGAGCCGCTACCGAGTCGATGACCACAACGTCAATAGCGCCGGAGCGCACCAGCGCCTCGGTGATCTCAAGAGCATCCTCACCGCAGTCGGGCTGGGACACAAGAAGGTTGTCAATATCCACGCCAAGTGCCTTGGCATACACGGGATCCAGCGCGTGCTCGGCGTCGATAAACGCCGCCTCGCCGCCAAGCTTCTGCACCTCGGCAACGATGTGAAGCGCCACCGTGGTCTTACCGGAGGACTCGGGGCCGTAGATCTCAATAATTCTTCCGCGGGGCACACCGCCGATACCGAGTGCCATATCAAGAGCGATGGAGCCGGTGTGAACCGCCTGCACCGCCATATGCTTATTTTCACCAAGCTTCATAATGGTTCCCTCGCCGTAGTTGCGCTCAAGTTGCGCAATAGCGGTGCCGAGTGCCTTCTTGCGGGCGTCCTTATCCTCGGGGATGGGCATCATCTTCTGGGGCTTCTTGGTTGCCATATCGTACCTCCGTTACTCACCCAAAACGGGCGTTTTTCTGTTATCGCACACAGTATACACCCGATTTTCCCGTTTGTCAAGTGTTTTTGACGATATTTTTTCTAAAAACGGAAAAATATTTTTACAAACACTTTTCGAGAACAGGTCTGATAATTTTATTTTTCCCCTTTGAGAACTTTCGAGACCTGCCGTCTTGCCATTGAGCATCCACCTCGCGGGGCGCGCGCCCGGGCGCAGAAGCAAATAATTTTCATATATATGAAAGAATTTTTCAAATCCCCCTTTACATTTGACAAAATATGTTGTATACTATAGAATGTGTTTTTATTGCCTATATATATTTTATCGATCAAAAAAAGGAGAAAATCATGAAAAACAGCAAGAAAATTCTACTCTTTGCCGTCATCGTGACGCTGTTCACCCTTCTGTTCGCGCTTGGCGCGTCGGCAGAGGACGTAGCGACGAGCGGCAGCTGCGGCACAAACGCCACCTGGTCGTTTGATTCCGCAACCGGCACGCTTACCATCAGCGGAACAGGAAAGATGGAAAACTACAGTTCCGTTTCCAACCAGCCTTGGTATCCTCATGCCGATTCTATCACGAAAATCGTGGTTCAAAAGGGCGTGACCACCCTTGGAACTATGGCATTCCAAAACCTGACAAAGGTAACCGAGGTCTCTCTACCCGAGGGTCTTCTGACGATTGGTCAGCAGTCGCTGAAGAATACGTCGATCACCCAACTCACCATTCCCGAATCGGTTACTACCATCAATTATCAGGGAATTGGTTCTTGTACCAAGCTTACAACCCTCGTAATCCCCAAAAATCTGACAAAATTCGGCAATCAGAGCCTCTCCGGGTGTACTAGTCTTAGTGCCGTTATTTTCCTTGCAGATAATGATACATCAATAACCTTTGGAACCGGTATGTTTTCCAGCAATAGCAAAGTCAACCTTTACAGCAGCGGAAACGCCTCTGTCAAGGCTTTGGCAGATCAGAACGCCAACTGGACAAGCTATGACTCCCTGACCTTCGAGGGCTATTGCGATAGCGCGAATAAGGTGCATTGGGCATTTAACGCCAAAACGGGCGAGTTGGTTCTTTCCACCAGCGAAAAGGATCAATCAACGCCCAACTACAGCGCCAATGCTCAGCCTTGGGACAGCCACGTAAAGGCCATTCTTTCCGTCAGCATCGACAGCAAGATCACAACGCTTGGTAACCGCATTTTCTCCGGCATGACCAGCCTTGAGTCCATCGCAATTCCCGATACGGTTACCTCCCTTGGTCAGTATGCATTCAGTAGCTGTACGACACTGAAAGACGTCACTCTCGGCGTAGGCATCACCTCGATTGGACAGTACACCTTCAGCGGTTGCTCGGCACTCGAAAGCATCGTGCTCCCCAACAGCCTGGAGGCTCTTGGAAATTACGTCTTCAACCTCTGTAAAAATCTGAAGAGCATCACGCTGAACGAAGGCTTGTTAACGATCAGCAACAGAGCCTTCAACGGTTGTACGGCACTTAAAACCATCACCATCCCCTCCACCGTCACCTCTCTCGGAACAAAGAGCAACGACAAAAGCAGTTATCTGTCCCCCTTTGAAGGATGTACTGCGCTCACAGACGTCACCTTCCTCTCCACGGACACCTTCACAATGTACGCTAAGAGCACCGACGGACTTGCCAACAGTGACTTCCTTCCTTCTTCCGTCACCATCCATTACTACGCCGGCTCTTCTGCAGAAGGCTTCCAAAGCCTCGGCAACAATATGGTTCAAATGGAGCTGACCAATGTCCGCAGTGAAGGAACTTGGGAAGGCTTCACGTGGAAGCTCCTTCGAGACGGCACTATGACCATTTCCGGCGATGGCAAAATGACAGACTTCAAGAGCACCGTTGACGCACGTCACGCGCCTTGGTACGGTCTTCGTAAGCTCATCAAGGAGCTCACGTTCAGCGAAGGCTTTGAAGCTATTTCCGCATATAGCTTTGCGGGAGCTTCCAATCTCCAGTCTGTCTCCTTCCCCTCCACGCTTACCTATATTGGAAAGTACGCCTTCAGCACCTGTTCCTCTCTTGACAATCTTACGATTGGCGCAAACGTTGAGCTGAACGACAGCTGCTTCCAAAAGTGTACTTCCCTGAAGACCCTTGTTTTTGAGGAAGGAAGAACCTCGCTTACCGCGCGTGTGTTTGCAGGATGTACGGCGCTTGAGGAGGTTGTCATTCCCTCCACCGTAACCACCTTTGGTTACAACAAGACCTCTCCCTTCAACGGTTGTACCGGTCTTAAGACCATCATCTTCCTGAACAAGAACGTAACCATTTTCCCCAAGTCTGACATTTTTGCCGCTAACACGGAAACAGCCACTCCCAAAAACGCTACCATCAAAGCTCCCGCAGGCGGCACGGTTGAGGCGTATGCCAAGGAAAACGGCTACACCTTCGTCGCTCTTGGCGGTGACCGCGTGACCGTATTCGAGTTTGCGGCAACCTTTACCCCTGCCGAGTCCTCCGAGATGAGCGCTCTCGTTGCCTTCAACGGCACCGCAGGTCTCCTTTACGTTGACACCGCAAGCGGCAAGCTCTACGTCAAGGACGCCGAGGACAGCGCGGTTTACCACGAGCTGCTTGACGATAACGGCAACGCTCTCGTTCTCGGTAGCGAAGCAACCAACGTTGCAATCGTTTACGACAACAACGCGAAGACGGTTCGCTACTACGTAGGCGGCGTTCTTCCCACCTTCGGTGAGAACAATACCCTCGCTCACAGCCTTGTGGTTACGGGCATCGACACCGTGAACACCATCGTTCCCGGCAACGGCGTCGTTCTTACGGACGCGTATCCCATCAATGCATCCGGAACCGCTGATTACATCGGTCTTCAGGTCAAGGACGGCGACTCCACCACCATCCGTATTCTGGCAGGTATCGACACCCTGTACTACGGAAGCGTTGGATTCGAGGTTTCCCTCTACGCCGACGGTATCCTTCAGAACACCGTTTCCACAAACGGAAAGACGGTATTCTCCGGCATCCAGGCAGACGGCAATGCCGTAAGCGCCTCCTCCTATGGCTACCGCTATATGACCGCAATGGTCATCTCCGGCATCTACCGTAACGACTATGCCGCTACCTCCGTATACTTCCTCGTCAAGCCCTTCACCGAGCTTGGCGGCGTAAGATCCTACGGCGAGGCAAAGCAGATCACCATTACCTACGACGCCGTGAATATGCACCACGAATACAACTAAATCCCTTCAGGCGGACACGAAAGTGTCCGCCTTTTTCTTTGAAAAATGAAGGATTTCTTGCATTTTCTTTTTTAGGAGTCTCAAAAATATATCCAAAAACAAAGGCTTTTTATGCAAAAACCTATATACATTCCTGCAAAAATAGTGTATAATGTATTCTGTATCAATATCTCTACATATATATAAAAAGGAGAAAACAATGAAAAACAGCAAGAAAATTCTGCTCTTTGCCGTCATCGTAACGCTGTTCACCCTTCTGCTCGCGCTCTGTGCGTCAGCAGAGGTAAAAAGCGGAACCATCGGCAGCTCCAACAACATCAATTGGAGCCTCGATACCGAAACCGGCGTTTTGACCCTTACGGGAACCGGAAAAACGGGAACTTTCTCGTCATCGGGACGCGCCCCCTGGTATAATGACAGAGCTAAGATCACCTCTATTGTGGTCGGCGAAGGAATTACTGACCTCGGCCAACAGCTTTTTCACGGTACCAATGCCACCACGATCAGCCTTCCCTCAACGCTGAAAACGATCGGTTATCAGAGCATTCTCAACAACACCAAGCTGCAGTCTGTTGAGATCCCCGCATCGGTAACCAGCATAGGCAAGTATGCGTTCAACGGAAGCTCAGCCCTCTCCTCGGTCACCTTTGCCGCAGGAACAAGCAAGCTGACCACAGTCAGCGATAACGCCTTCCAGGGTTGTTCGTCTCTTGAGACCATTGCATTCCCCAACGGAACCGCAACGGTTTTCAACGCCAATGTTTTCAAGGATGCAACCAAGCTGACCTCAGTTACCTTTGGCGACGCGACCAAATCTGTCAGCGAAAATGCTTTTTCCGGCTGCTCCGCCCTTAAGGATATCACCTTCCGCAACTCGGAAACTACGATCAGCTGTACCGGCCTCCCTTCTGGCGTAGTCATCGTAGGTCTTGCAAACTCTACCGCACAGACATATGCGGAGAACAACAGCTTGGCGTTCCGCGAGCTTGCACTTTGCGGCGACAATATTACTTGGTCGCTGTCCACTGACGGCGTTCTTACCCTCACCGGTAGCGGTGCCATGTACGATTACTCTTCGTCTAATCGCGCCCCTTGGTATGCCCAGGCGGCAAACATCAAGTCGATCCTTATCGGCGAAGGCATTACCGTTATCGGAACCCGCGCCTTTGACGAAATGAAAAAGGTTACCGAGGTAACCCTTCCCTCTACCCTGACCATGATCAAGGACAATGCATTCCGCTACTGTTACGCTCTTATCAAGGTCAACTTTACCAAGAGCACGACAGAGCTTACCATTGGAACCAACGCTTTCAATCAGTGTAAGTCGCTCCCCTCCATTACCATCCCCTCAAACGTCGTTGGTTTTGGGCGGCTTGCCTTTACGCAGTGCTATGTCATGACCACCATGGTCTTTGAGGAGGGTATCACCTTCATCAACGGCAAAGCCTTTAACAGCTGTAAACTGATCAACAACATCGTCTTCCCCGAGTCTCTTCAGACACTGGGCGACGACCAAGACTCCGCCTTTACCGCTTACGTCAACTCTCTCTCCAATCTCACCTTCCTGAACAAGGATACCGAGATCAAGGGAACCTTCCCCGCAACGGTTGAGGGAGGCGCAGCCGCTCCCGCACTCACCATCACCGCCCCCGCAGGTGGCGCGGTTGAGGCATATGCCAAGGCAAACGGCTACACGTTCGTAGAACTTGTAACTACGCCCGATCCCGATCCCACTCCCGATCCTGAGCCTGAGCCTGATCCCGAGCCCGAGCCTTCGAACAAGTGTGGTGACAACCTCACATGGACGCTTGATACCACCACCGGAACGCTGACCATCAGCGGTACCGGCGCGACGTACGATTACGCGTCCGACGGTTCTGACAATCCTTGGAAAGAAAACTTCTCTCTGATCAAGCATCTCGTCATCGAAGAGGGTGTTACCGTAATCGGAAAGAATGCCTTCAGAAACTCTTCTATCGAAACGGTATCCTTCCCCTCCACCCTTACCAAAATCAGCGATCATGCATTCCGCTATTGCTCGAAGCTGGACAACGTAACGCTTTCCGGCAACATCAGCTTGGCTGATAGCTGCTTCGGAGATTGTACCTCCCTTAAGAACCTCACCCTCGGAGAAGGCTTGACTACTATCACCGCACGTATCTTCCTCAATTGTACCGCCCTTGAAAACGTTACGATCCCCTCTTCCGTCACCGTCATCGGTTACGCCGGAAGCACGGCCGCAAAGCCCGACGGAACCTTCAAAGGCTGTACGAACCTTAAGACCATCACCTTCTTGAACCCCAATGTAGATATCTATCCCAAGAACGCAAGCGATAACGAAAATGCCAACCCCAAGGGCGCTACGTTTATTTCCTATGCCGGTGGAGAAGTAGAGGCCTATGCAAAGGACAACGGCTACACCTTCACCGAGCTCAATCCCCCCTTCGCTTACGATTGCACCACCATCTTTGAGCTCACCGCAGGTGCTGTCAAGGCAGAGGCAGGCAAGCTTCTTGACCTTGTGACCCTCGAGCGCATGGGCATCACGAGCACCGTAGCCTTCCCCTTCCTTGCCGCTGACGAGAACGGCGCTCTTTACCTCTATGCAAACGGCGCAGCCGAGGCGCTTTATGATGCCGAGGGCAACGCGCTGACCCTTGCCGAGGAGACCGCCATCTCCATCGTTTACAACGACAAGAACGGCACCGCCCGCGTCTACGTCAACCGCGACATCCCCACCTACGGTGCGAATAAGCAGTTGGCCATCAACGTTCCCGTGGCAAGCGAGGCGTTCCTCGCGCTTCGCGCCGTCTCCGACAACGTAACGGTTGCCGAGGGCGTGACGCTTAACAAGTACTTCACCTCCGAGGATGCCGCGGCCGAGTTCGCAGGCTTCCAGGTAAGCACCGACACCAATTCCATCCGTGTTCTTGCCGGTATCAACAGCCTCTACTACGACAAGATCATCTTTGAGATCGAGCTGTATTCCAACGGCGTTCTTCAGGGCAAGGTAACCGAAAGCGCCGCTATGGTCTTCTCCGCCATCCGTGCCGACAACAAGACGGTAACGGCTGAAGAGCTTGGTCACAACTACCTGACCGCTCTCAATATCGAAAACATCGACCGCTCCGATTATCCCGCGGACGCCAACGTATATTTCGTTGTAAATACCTTCTCGGTTCTCGGTGACGAGATCTTCGAAGGTGACGAGAAGCGCATCTACGTTTACCGCGAAAGTGACGGAACGCACACGTACTCCAACTACAAGCGCGCCTATACCGGTGACGACGAGTTTGTTCCCGTTCTCCGCTTCATCGCATCCAGTGACGTGCATATCAAAGAAAGCGCCCTTTCCAAAGACGGTGCTATCAACGCAAGCTCCGGTGCAGGCAAGCTGAAGTCTGCCATCGAACAGATCCTGACATACATCAGCATAGACGAAAATAACGATGGTTATGCAGCACTCGATGCTCTGCTTCTTGCAGGTGATATTGTAAACGAAGGCCTCGATGGCGAATATGCGATTGCCAAAGACATTTTCGTGAAAAATGATTCCGACATCTATATTCTTCCCGATGGCACCCAGCTCGTTGCTACCATGGGCAACCACGACTACGGTAACACGAAATACGGAAAGACTTATGCGGAAGCTATGGCAAACCAGAAAAAGTTCGAGGAGGTCTTCGGTCCCGCGACAGCCTCTGTCGAGATCAACGGCTACTACTTCATCACCATTACCTGTGACGAGTCGCTGACCGCCAAAGGTGACAACGGTGCTAATATGAAAAGACCCTACGGCTACGATTATTCCGCGGCAACCATTGAAGAAGCAGAAAAGCTGATCGCGGAAGCCTATGCGGCAGATCCCGAGAAGCCCATCTTCATCATTCAGCACGTTCCCACCTCCGACACCGTTCTCTACTCTCACGAGAATTACGAGACGGCTGAGGGCAAGGTAGGAAAGGCAGACACCTCCGACAGCGGAATCCCCACCCTTATGGATCTTCAGAAGAAGTACTCCAACCTTGTGATCTTCGCAGGTCACTCTCATGCGCCCGCCAACGACGTGGCTTCCGTTCACCAGGAGTATTTCACCGCTATCAACACCGGCGTGCTGGGCGGATCGGCTTCTCAGTCGAAGGTTGACGGCGTTGCTCTGGATAAGATGGCCGATCCCGAAGAAAGCGTCTACGACCCCAACGTCAGCTACACCGGCGGCACCAACGACGACGTTTTCTACGTCGAAGTAGACGCGCATAACCGCGTCAGAATCCGCGTTTGGGACGCTACCGAGGGCAAATTCATCGGTGAGACCTTCCTGATCGATTCCTTCGATCCCGAATGCTTCGAATACACCGAAGATCGCTACGACAACGACGACATCTTCTTCCCCGAGAATGCCGAGATCACCGAGAAAGCTGTGACAGCCACTTCCGTTACAGTTGAGTTCCCCTCCGTTCCCGCAGAGTCCCTTGCCGCTCGCGTATATAAGCTGATTGCAACTGACGCCAAGGGCAACGAGATTGTGGGCTACGTAGTACCTGCTTATCATCTGGGCGACAGAACGACCCCCATCACCATGACGCTCAAGGGTCTTGCGGCCAACACCGGTTACACCCTCGAGATCTATGCGATGAATCCCCTGTACTCCAACGATATCATGGACAAGGGAACCGTTTGCTCCGAGGCTATTTCCCTTTCCTTCTCCACAGCAGCGGAGTAATTCCAACGTAAAGCAATAGCAACACGCCCACGGACAACGTCCGTGGGCGTGTTTTCATTGAAAAATTGATGTTTATAGGTGTTTTAAAGCCTTCCCTATGATAGGGAAGGTGTCACCGAAGGTGACGGATGAGTGTGCGCCTATTCCGCATTCCATAAGACTTCGCACCCTCATCACCCGCTACGCGGGAGCTTCTCCATCTTGGAGAAGCCTTTAAAATCTCGCCGTGAACACACCGACAAATCAAAATTTGAAACAACGCAAACGCCCCGCGCGGTGCGCGGTGCTTCTTTATAGATATCACTTAAATATCATCGTTGATGGTCATTTGCATAAAATCTCCCTTGGAGATCAGGATTCGGCGAGGCTTATT
>JAZLBM010000122.1:0-18801 GCA_045613705.1 Eubacteriales bacterium
TGATCGAGTACGTATAGGTCTGGAAGGAGTTGAATGCTCCTACCGGAACCGCCAGCAGCATAAGCAGGACGGGAGCAAATACAAGAGCTATTGTAAACTTTTTCATTTGCTTCCTCCTTAATCCTTCCTACCACTGGAGCCCATCGTCTCAATAATGTTCGACTGAGAAATAACGAACACGATGATGGGAACCAACATCATAATAACTGTGGATGCGGCACCTGCACCTGCACGCTTGATACCACCTGCCATAACCTGCTGGATCGCGTAGTTGAAGGACTTGAGCTGCTCGGACTGAATGTAAACCGAAGCACCTGCGTTCCAAAGATCCTTGAACGAGAAGATGATCAGGGTCAGCCACGCGGGCTTAACCATGGGCATCGCGATAGTCCAGTAGGTTCTCAGCTCTCCTGCGCCGTCAAGACGGGAGCTCTCAAGAACCGAGTCGTTTACGTTTGTTTCCATGAACTGCTTCATCAGGTACAGACCCATGGAGGTTGCCCATGCGGGAATGATTCGTGCCCAGTAGGTATCTACCCATCCGAGAGCACCCATAATCATAAAGCTGGTGATGGACGTAACGGTTGCATGGAACATAAGAGATCTCTGAACCGTCTTGAACATCAGCTTGCCGCCGGGGAATTTGATCTTCGCCATAGCATATGCTGCCAAGGACGAGAAGAACAGGTTACCTGTCGTTCCGATTACGGAAACGAATACCGTGTTGAATATGTATCTCGAGAAAGGAACCCAAGAGGTATTCATCAGGGAGAACAGGTCGGTGTAGTTGGAAAGTGTGGGGTTGACCACGTAGAATCTGGGGGGGAACATCCAAAGCTCATCCAGGGGCTTCAAGGACTGCATTACCACGTACAACATGGGAAGGAACATAAACAGACCCAAGAAGCTGAGGAGGATGGTAATACCCGTATCGCCTCCGACAGATCGGTTCAGTACGACTTTATGATTTCTTGTTCTTAACTTTGCCATATTACGTACCTACCTTTGCAATAACCTTCTTAACCAGCATATTGGAGCCGATCATGATTACGAACAGCACCACCGCGATTGCAGAAGAGTAACCGATCTCAAAACGTTGTCCGCCGTAGTCGTCCAGATGGTGCATAATGGTATGCGCCGCATAGTCGACAGAGGGGAATCCGCAAAGTGCCGTAACAACGCCACCGAAGCCGAAGGCACCGGTGATTGCAAGTACCGCACCGAACATCAGCTGGGGACCCATATTGGGAAGCGTGATGTACCAAAGCTCCTGCCATCTGTTCTTTACACCGTCAACCGCGCCGGCCTCGTACTGTGCCTTATCGACACCCTGAAGACCTGCGATGAAGGTAAGGAAGGAGGTACCAAGAGAGGTCCAAAGCGCAACCACAATACACAGGGGCATAACGTAGTCGGCATCCTCGAAGAACTGAATGGGCTCGGTTACGAATCCAAGCTCAAGAAGCTTTGCATTTACCCATCCGTAGGAGTCACCCGAGAAGAGTGTCTTCCAGATCAGGTATACCTGACCGGAAATGGAGGGAGCGTAGAAGACCAGAGTAACAACCGCTCTGATCTTGGGGGGAAGCTCGTTGATAAACCATGCAACAACGAAGGACATCAGATACGATACAGGTCCTACGATGATTGCAAAGACGAATGTATTTCCACAAGCCGTGATGAAGATATCGTCGTCAAGGAACAGACGGACGTAGTTATCTACACCTTTGAACTCGGGCCACTCAAGCAAGTTAAAGTCTGTAAAGCTGAACACGACGGACAGAACGACCGGCACGACGGTGAACAGGGTGAAAATGATCATATAAGGTGCTACCATAAGGTATGCGGCCTTATTTCTCTTCATTTCCTTCCATGTCCACTGTGCCTTTGTCATGTCCTTACGCGAAACAGCCTTTTTCTCTGCTGTTTTCTGTGACATTACTTTTCTCCTTACATATCAGATTCGAAATGCGTTACTTTTTAAGCTGATAAGAATCAAGCGCCTCGATTGCATCGTTCATAAGCTCGATCGCCTTAGCAAAGCCGGTCTTATCCTGCTCGCTGAGGGTGGATTTTGCTTCGATTGCTTCCAATGCCGCAACGGCATCTACAAGAATCTGACGTTGTCTCTCTTCGCTGATACGGTCGTTGACGTCAGCCGCTCTTCCAAGCTCCTCGGTCAACAGATCAAACACGCTTGCGTTTGCCTTGATAACGTCTGCGCTGATCGCGTAGGTCACTTCCTTCAGAACAATGATCTGATCACCGTTCTTGTCGGTTTCGTAAACACCGTGCTCGATCACGATCTTACCGTTGGCAATCAACTCGTATGCCTGGCTCAAACGCTTTTCGGAAAGCTTCTGTCCAATGTAATCCAGCGTTTCAAGATCGAACTCTTCACGCTTTCTCGTAACCTCTTTATTGATCGTGTTGATATACTTCAGAAGCTCCTCAACGGGGTCTGCGTTATCGTTGTAAGCCGCAAGGAATGCGAACTTGGTGTAACGGTCAATAATGTAGGAGCCGGGATAGTTGGGAATGGATGCAAGGTTGTTGAACTGAAGCTGGATCTCCTTAAGCTCGTCGGAAGTCCAAGGAAGACTTGCAAGAGCCTTGATGTTTGCCGTAGGATGCTTTGCGGAAGGACCAAGGATGGAAACCATCTCGTTGGAGTACTGCTCCTGGCAGCTGGCTCCGGAGTGCCATCTCATGAAGTCCCAAGCGCCCTCGATGTTATCACAACCGGTAATCATTACGATTGCGGAAACACCGGAAACCGACGCATTGTTGATGTGACCGTATCCGTCCTCGGTACCGGGCATAGGATACATACCCCAAACACCCTCGATTTCGGTTGCGAATACCTTCAGCTGGTTGTAGGTTCCCGTGTACGCGGCAAAGCCGATGGGCATCTCACCCGTTCTGAAACGGTTTGCAAAGTCGTACTGGTAGGGGAAGGAGTACATGGTAAACATGTTACACATGGTATCGAACGCGTCGAGTGCTACGTCTGCGTCAAGATTGATTCTCATACCGTTGTCAGCAAAAAGCTCGCCGCCGCTCTGATAAAGGAAGATCTTATAGTCAGTATGCATACCGATCTGCATGTTATTTGCCTGAAGAACGGGAATCGCTGCAAGAACGTCATCCCAGGTCTTAGGAATGTCAAGACCAAGCTCTGCCAGAATGTCCTCGCGAACGAACATCATGTTGAAGGACTGGGTCTCGGGAAGTCCGTAGTAGTGCATAGTGCCTGCCGCGTCTTCCATACCGAGAACGATCATTGCCGCGTCGTTGAACTCGCGGGTCTCGGGATTGGATACGAGGTCATAGAAGCCCTCGCACTCCTCAATGGGAAGAAGCGCACCACGGATCGCGTAGTTGATTACGTCACCCTGTCCAAGACCGATGTAAACGTCGGGTCCACTCTTGGAAAGGATAGAGGGAAGAAGGGTTCCGCCCGCAACCAGCTTCAGGTTTACTGCGTGGCCGTACTGGGGCGTAAACTCATTGTTAATAAGGTTACGGATAACCTGTGTCTGGTCACGACCGTATGCAAGCCATGCCTCAACGACTGCGCTGTCTTCCTCATCGTACTCCTCAAGAGCACCCATTCTGTCGTAGTTACGAATGAAGCTCTGGAAGAAGCTGCTCATCTCGTGTCCAAGATTCTGGAGGAAGTTACCCTCTGCACGAGGAAGCGAGCCACCCTTACCCTGAACAACGAGGTAGTCGAGCTGAAGGGGCTGGGTCTTTGCATCACTGATCCAGGTACCAAGAGAACCGATATAGCTCTTGAGCTGGGTCAGGTTCTTTGCGATCTCTGCCTCAGGATCCTTGCCCATACGGTCAAGCAGCCATGCCACCTTCTCAAGGGTTGCCACCATGGAGCCCTTAACGCCTGCCATGTTTCTCAGCTGCTCTGCAATATCGTACAGAAGCACGGAACAGTCCATAAGATTTTCTACAACCTCAGGCATAACGCGAACGAAGCCGTAGTCTCTGTAATCGTCAGGCTCTGCACCGGTAAGCTTCAGAATGGAAAGATAGTCGGAGTTGATAGAAGTAAGTGCATTCTCAACCTGGCTTACAAGGTCACCCATAGAACCAAGGGTAACGGTCAGCACCAGGGTGTACTCAACGCCTTCTCTGAAGTAGAAGTCGAAATCGGTATTACCGTCGGAGAGGATCTTGGTCTGCCACTTGGAGGAGTAGTCAAAGCGAAGCTTGGATGCCTCCTGGAAAGGAAGACCGTTGTAGTAACCGTCAAGGTTACCGAACTTTGCCTTGTACTCTGCCTCGGTGTAGTTGGTATAGATCGCAAGCGTTCTCGAGGTATACATACCGTCAAGGGTGGACTGGCTGAATCTTGCTACAATATTATATACGCCGCTGTTGTTCACTGCGAACTTGTAGCTCAGCGCCTGTCCGGAGGTCTGCCACTTATCACCGCCTACGCCACCAATGGAGTTGAGCATCGTATACTCTGCCGTGTTGGGGCTGGTAACCGAGGATCTGGTATCCTCGATGGGATAGATGGTGTGAGAGGTAGTACCGTAGATGTACTCGGCCTCAAGCTGTACTCTGTCGGTTCCGGCTGCAGCGGAGGCATACGCGCCGCTCACCTCAGCATAGGTCTTTTCAGACTCGTGAGGAATCAGCTGGATGGACTTGATAGCCATAGGCTCGTTAACACCGGTCAGCGAGATCACGGTCTCCTCGGCTGCGGCAAATACGAACTCGAAGGACTCGGCGTAATAACCGTTCGCATCGTGGATCTCGTAGGTCGTCCAGTAGGGAGACTGTACCGTAGCGGGACGGATCTCGTTTCTATCGATATCGGAGCTGAAGAATCTCACCTTCAGCTGCTGGCACAGATAGTCGTATGCAGCGCTGGTCCAGACCTCGGGGATCTCATATACAATATATGTAGCATCCTCGCGGGTCTCGGAGGTCGCGGTAAGACCGAGCTCCTTCGCCTTATTCAAATAATCGGAAGCAAGCTCGTTCGCGCCAAGCTTGTATTCAGCCGCAGCATACGCGTTGGCATAGTTTTTGGAAAGAGTAAGATATCTTGCCTCAAGGAAAGGAACTGCCGAGTTGATACGGAAGATTCTTTCGATTGCGGTAGATTTACTTACGACGTCGCCGTCAGCATTCTTGTAAACGGGATAGTACTCGATTACAACACTGTAGCGTGCCGCCTCGGGAATATTTACTTTCCATGCCACCGTTCCGTTCGATGGTGTGTAGAGCGCTTCAACGCCGTCGTAGGTCTCCACCTTCCATGCGGCATCAGTTCCCTCTTCGTAGAGGTCCTTGATCGCATCGATAACGATGGGGGTCTTTGCGGCATCCACGGACCACACGCGCTCGTAGGTCTTGAAGCCGTTTTCGTCGACCTTCTCGACACGAACGGAGTTTTTCTCAAAATACTCCGCGTAGGACATGGAATCGAGAATTTCCTTAACGTCGTCAATCGTCGCATCGGTAACCGACGAATTCACGGGCGCAGTGGCGGTCACACCGGCAGACAGCAACACATCATCCGCAAATACGGAAACGGTCGCTCCGGATGCAACAAACAGCACCGCAAGCGCAAAGGAAATCACTCTTTGGATTTTCTTCTTGTTCATAAGATCTCCTCCTGAAAAATTCTATGAGTGAAACACTCGCCCACAATGAGATAAAACATGACAACGGAACACCTCGCCAAACGCGAAGGCCCGTACGTATGCGCTCGCGCGCAAGGTGGGATACGGTCCCCGGCATTCCGGCATGAGAATATCTCCAAAGCAAGTACCATAGCAATGTGGGATCCGGCCCGCTTCAGTGTCACCAGATCGGCCGATTTTCACGGAATCTCTCGGCTTTTTCCAACAACGCCCAAATTAGGCCATAATATAATATCATAATAATATCACATAACTTTTTTCTTGTCAAGAATTTATTATATTGGCATTTTATCTTTTTACTGTCTTTTTTGACGGAGGCGGAATGCTCTTGTAGAAGGAACTTTTTCCGCATTTTTTGTGATTTTGCCGTTATTTTCCGCTTCATTCGTGTGCAAAAGTAAATTGTATTTACCTTCAACCTTGTTCTGTTGTCAGAATCGCGGCACAAGACCTGATTTTTTGTGCACTTTTTCAACAAATGTTTTTCTTCAAAAACGCGAGAGTGTAAATTTCACTTACCACTCTCCCACGGATCCCAAATTTTTGTTTACTCTGAATCGCGGTTTATTCTTTGTGCAATATGAACAAAAACGGGCTCGCATTTTTTACACCTACAAAAAATTATTTTTCGTTCCCTTTTTTCGGCATTACAAGAAAATCGGCTTTTTTTCAATATTTATTCCATTTATTGGTTTATCGCCCTGTTTATTCCATTTCCACCATTATATGTTTTCCTCGATCATACGAAGGCGACAATCAACGAATTCCCCTGCGGATTTCAGCAGGTTACCGAGCAATTTCGCTGCAAAAGCCTGATGCTTTACACCAAAGATCCGCAGCTTATGTTGCTGAAGGCCTACCGGATCCACGTATTCGCTAAATCTTACTCGTCGTTTTCGGAGATAGCAAAAAAGTGCTCCGTAAAACCGAAACACACCCTATTTTCACTTGTCGACAAATGAAAAATAATGCAAAAAAGCGTCGAGCAAACGCTCGACGCTTTCGTTTATTGAAGGATTAGTCCTCATCATCCTGATTGTGGTGATGATGATCGTGCTCGCACTCGCAATCGTGGCAAGAAGGAGCACCGGGAATCGCCTTTTCGATTCCGTTCTTCTTGTAGTAGTCCGCAACGGCAGACTTGATTGCCTCCTCAGCCAGCACCGAGCAGTGCACCTTTACGGGCGGCAGTCCCTCAAGTGCCTCAACAACGGCAGAGTTGGTAAGTGCCAGCGCCTCATCGATGCTCTTGCCCTTAACCAGCTCGGTAGCCATGGAAGAAGTTGCGATGGCAGCGCCGCAACCGAAGGTCTTGAACTTAACATCAACGATAATGTTGTTCTCAACCTTGATAAACATCTGCATAATATCGCCGCACTTTGCGTTGCCGACCGTGCCTACGCCGTCGGCGTTTTCAATCTCACCCACGTTTCTGGGATGGGTGAAATGGTCCATTACTTTTTCGCTGTATAACATTTTCGTTCTCCTGTTTATTCTGATTTCAGTTGCCCGGATAAATGGGGCTCATTGCGCGCAGCTTTTCAACGATCTCGCGAACGCTGGCGATGATAGCGTCCACCTCTTCCTCCGTATTGGATGCGGAGAGAGAGAAGCGAAGCGATCCGTGGGCCTGCTCGATAGGCACGCCGATGGAAAGAAGCACGTGGGATGCCTCAAGAGAATTGGAAGAGCAAGCAGATCCTGTGGATGCGCTGATGCCATTCATATCCAACCAAAGCAGAAGGCTCTCACCCTCTACATATTCAAAGGACATATTTACGTTACCGGGAAGTCGGAGCTCTCGGTCACCGTTCAGTCTGGAATGAGGGATCACGAGAAGTCCGTCAATAAGCTTTTCGCGAAGCGCCCTAACGCGCTCCATTTCGGGAAGACCTGCAACGGCAAGCTCCACAGCCTTTGCCAGACCGCAGATATACGCTACGTTTTCGGTTCCGCCGCGACGGCTACGTTCCTGTCCGCCACCGTCGATCAGATTGCGAATACGAACGCCCTTCTTGATGTAAAGGCCGCCGATACCCTTGGGGGCATGGATCTTATGACCGGAGAAGCTAAGCATATCAACGCCAAGCTCCTTTACAAGGACGGGGATGTTACCAAGCGCCTGAACGGCATCGGTAAACATCAAAGCACCCTTGGCGTGTGCGATCTCTGCGATCTCACGGATCGGCTGAATCGTTCCGATCTCGTTGTTTGCCATCATAATGGAAACAACGGCAGTATTTTCGTCAACCACCTCACGAAGCTCGTCCAGCTTCACGATTCCCTTCTCGTCCACGTTCACGTAAACGACCTCAAAGCCTTCTCTTGCAAGTGCTTCACAGGTATGCAAAACTGCGTGATGCTCGATCTTGGAGGTTACGATCTTTTTGCGGTTCTTTGCCGCATAGGCCGCGCCCTTGATCGCCCAGTTGTCCGACTCGGAGCCGCAGGAGGTAAAGTAGACCTCCATCGGTGCGCATCCCAGTGCATCCGCAATGGTAGCACGGGCTCCGTCAAGAAGCTCCTTTGCTCTCTGACCGTCCGTGTGAAGACTGGAGGGGTTGCCCCAAACGTCCGTAAAGCACGGTATCATAGCATCCAGAACCTCGCGGGAAACCGGCGTGGTCGCCGCATTATCCACATATATTCTTTTGACAGAATTGTCCATAGATTTCCGTTTTGTTTTCCTTTCTTGAAACGTCATTTTACGACGTTTTTGATCCGCGTATTATTGTATACCAAATTCGTGTATTTTGCAACCACCCGCAGGCACTTTATTTGTTAATTTTTTGTGAACTCCCCTTTGTCCGTTCTTGTCCTTGCCGTATATCTCGCGATATCGCCTCATATATTTCGTTACTTCGTTTTTGGAGGGGATCATGAAACGGCAAGCACAGACCATATCGGGCATTCTGCTGACAGCGGGATTTATTTTCCGGGCAATATGTTCCCGTTCACAGCGCCCCATCCTTGCCCTTCTTGCCGTTCTGCTTCACGAGGGAGGACACTGGTACGCCACCAAACTCTGCCACGTCCCTTTAAAAGGGTTTCTTTTCGACTCCTTCGAAGCAAGACTTTTCCTTGGTGAAACGATATCCTATAAGAGGGAGATCGTGATTTGCGCCGCAGGTCCTTTCGCAAATCTACTGTCACTTTTCATTCTTCCATTGGCGAGCGTCTCGCTTTTTGAGTCGAGTGACGTTTCCTTTTTTGTCACGGTTTCCGTCGCTCTCGCCGTGCTGAATCTTCTGCCCATCGGGGATCTTGATGGCGGCAGGATCTTTTCCTGCTTTGTCTGTCTTTTCTTCAGCCCTCGCATCGCCCACTACCTGTGCGACGCGCTCTCGTTTATCACGCTTTTTTGCCTTTGGTCAATGTCGGTATACGCCCTTTTGCGGACGGGAGGAAGCCTTTCTCTTTTTTTCTTTTCCGCCACTCTCTTTTTTCGCGTATTCATGGGGGTTCCTTCAAGGGGAAATGGGAGCATACAAAAGAATAAACGAGAATGAGTGAGATTTTGCGGTGATAATCCCGCCTTATCACGGCTCATCCCGTTTCCCTTTAGAAAATGAAGGATTATCACGATTTTTCTTACAGTTTTTTAAAAAACATATTGCATTTTTCGTCGTTATCTGTTAGAATATATTGAGTTCGTGTTTTTTGTCGGCGGTTTTCGCCGTTTTTCACGATCGTGCCAAGGCACACTTTTATTTTGCATACGGAAAAGGAGTATTTATGCGAAATGAACAGAAAAAAGCTCATCGAATTGAAGGGTATCTGCAAGGAATATGACGGAGAACAGGTACTGAAGTCCATTGATCTGGACATCCACGACAAGGAATTCATCACCCTGCTTGGCCCCTCCGGCTGTGGAAAAACCACCACGCTTCGCATTATCAGCGGCTTTGAGTCGCCCGATCAAGGCGAGGTCGTTTTTGACGGCAAAACGATCAATGACGTCCCCCCCTACAAGCGTCACGTCAACACCGTCTTTCAAAGATATGCTCTCTTCCCTCACCTGAACGTGTACGAGAACATCGCATTCGGTCTTCGCGTAAAAAAGATGAAGGACGAGGAGATCCGCACAAGAGTCAAGGAAATGCTTGCTCTTGTGAATCTGAAGGGATTTGAGCGCAAGAACGTCAACTATCTCTCGGGCGGTCAGCAGCAGCGTGTTGCTATCGCGCGTGCTCTTATCAATCAGCCTAAGGTTCTGCTTTTGGACGAGCCCTTGGCGGCTCTCGACCTGAAGCTCCGCAAGGACATGCAGAACGAGTTGAAAAATATTCAAACAAAAACCGGCATCACCTTCGTCTACGTAACCCACGACCAGGAAGAAGCACTCTCCATGTCCGACACCGTGGTCGATATGGCAAACGGATGCATTCAGCAGATCGGTTCCCCCACCGACATCTACAACGAGCCCGTAAACGCCTTCGTTGCCGACTTTATCGGCGAGTCCAACATTCTGGACGGCGTTATGCTTGCCGACTATCGTGCACGCTTCTCCGGTCACACCTTTGACTGTCTTGACAGCGGCTTTGCCCCCGGAGAAAAGGTGGACATCGTCGTTCGTCCCGAGGACGTGGACGTAGTCACTCCCGAAAAGGGTATGCTCCAGGGAACGGTAACCTCGGTTACCTTCAAGGGCGTGCACTGGGAGATCATCGTGGACATCCAGGGCTTTAAGTGGATGATCCAGACCACCGACTACTGCGCCCCCGACTCCACCATCGGTCTTTATATTGAGCCCGATGCCATTCACGTTATGAAAAAGTCCGAATATTCCAATATGTTCGGTGACTACTCCTCCTTCAGCGAAGAGTTCGACGAGCTTTCCGACGCGGAAGCCGCAGGCGAAGAGGAGGGCGGAGACCAGTGAAAAAGCGTTCTTTCCTTGAGCGATATGCGGCAGTTCCGCACTCGGTCTGGGCAATTCTTTTCATTCTGGCGCCGCTCTTGTTCGTTGCCTACTTTGCCTTCACCGACGCCTACGGAGCCTTTACACTGGACAACATTTCCCTTCTGTCCGGCTACACCCACATCTTCGTTCTTTCTATCTGCTTTGCGCTTATCGCAACCACCATCTGTCTTCTGATCGGCTATCCCCTGGCATTTTTCATTTCTCAGCTGAAGCCGTCCACACAGAAGATCCTTATCGTGCTTCTGATGCTTCCTATGTGGATCAGCCTTCTGATCCGCACCTATTCTCTGATGGCGATCCTTGACAACGGCGGCCTTCTCAACTCGTTTCTTGAGCTGCTGGGACTTCCCAAGGTCAAGATCGTGGGAACGGCGGGTGCCGTCATTCTCGGTATGGTGTATGATTTCCTGCCCTATATGGTGCTTCCCATCTACACCAGCATCTCCAAGCTTGACCGCAGATATCTGGAAGCGGCCAACGATCTTGGCTGCAACCATACAATGACTCTCCTCCGTGTGGTGTTCCCCCTCTCTGTTCCCGGTGTTATTTCGGGCATCACCATGGTCTTCGTGCCCTCCATCAGCACCTTCTACATTTCGCAGAAGCTGGGCGGAGGCTCCTTCGATCTGATCGGTGACACCATTGAGCGTCAGTTCCAGAACGTCAGCACCTACAACATCGGCGCGGCGATTTCTTTGGTTATGATGATACTGATCCTCATCTCCGTGGCTGTTATGAACAAATTCTCGGATGACGAAGGAGGGATCATCGTATGAAGATTCTCTCCCGTGCTTATATGTGGATCGTCTTTGCGCTTTTATACGCGCCCATCGTTATGCTGGTTCTGTTCTCCTTCAACGAGGCGGGATCGCTTAACCATTTTTCGTCCTTTTCGCTTTACTGGTACCGCGAGCTGTTCCGCGACGCGAAGGCTCTTGTTGCCCTCAAGAATTCGCTGACCCTCGCCGTATCCTCTTCTCTGCTTGCTACCGTCATCGGCACCTTCGCCGCCCTCGGCATCGACCGCATGAAGAGCAAGCACCTCAAGGGAGCACTCACCTCGGTGACCAACATCCCTATGATGAACCCCGATATCGTGACCGGTGTATCTATGATGCTGCTGTTTGTGGCCGCATCCTCCATCCCCTTCCTTCCCGTGAAGTTCGGAATGGGAACTATGCTGATCGCCCACACGACCTTCAACCTTCCCTACGTCATTCTTTCGATCCTGCCCCGCTTTCGCCAGATGGACAAGCACCTGACCGAGGCCGCGCTGGATCTTGGATGTACCCCTACCCGTACCTTCTTCAAGGTCGAGCTTCCCGCCATTATGCCCGGCATTGCCTCGGGTATTATGCTTGGCTTCACCCTGTCTCTTGACGACTTCGTGATCAGCCATTTCGTAAGCTCGCCCGATTTCCAGACCCTTCCCCTTTACGTTTACAACCAGACCGCCCACGAGGTAAAGTTCAGTATGTACGCCCTTTGCGCGCTTATGGTCTTTGCTATTCTGGGTCTTCTTCTGGCCGTTAACTTTGCCGGTTCAAAAGGTAAAAAGGCGGAGAAAGGAGGTCGCGCATGAAAAAAGTGCTGGTCTCCCTTGCCCTCTTGTCCCTTTTGTTGGTTTCGCTTCTTTCTCTTGGCTCTTGCGGCGAGCAGAGCACCTCGGGAAAGGCGGTTACCCTTTACGTATACAACTGGGGGGAGTACATTTCCGCCGCCTCCGAGGGCTCTCTCAACGTCAACAAAGCTTTTGAAGCCTACTGCCGTGAGGAGCTCGGGCTTGACGTAACGGTCAACTACTCTACCTATTCCAGCAACGAAGACCTCTATGCTAAGCTTTCGGGAGGCGCCGTCAGCTACGACGTCATTATTCCTTCTGATTATATGGTAGCGCGTCTTGCCTCCGAGGGGCTGCTTCGCAAGATCGATCCTGCCGAGACGATTGAAAACTATCAGTATATTGATCCTTCCTTCAGAGGGCTTTACTACGACCCCGAGGAAGCCTATTCCGTCCCCTACACCTTTGGAACGGTAGGCGTGATCTATAACACCGATATGATCCCCGCCGATGAGGAGGATCTTGGCAAATGGTCGCTTCTTTGGGACGAGGACTATGCGGGCAACATCCTGCAGTTCAACAATCCCCGTGATGCCTTCGGCACCGCGCAATTCGCCCTTGGCTACAGCATCAACACGAGCGATCCCGCAGAATGGCAGGAGGCGCTTGCGCTTCTGATCGAACAGAAGTCGGTGGTACAGGGCTACGTTATGGACGAGGTCTTCAACAAGATGAAGGGTGGCTCCGCGGCGGTTGCGCCGTATTATGCGGGCGACTTCTTTACGATGTACGCCGACAACGACCGTCTGGCCTTCTACTCTCCCGAGGGTGGCTCCAACGTGTTCGTGGACGCTATGTGCATTCCCGCTTGCTCGGAAAACTATGAGCTTGCGCTGGAATACATCAACTTTATGCTGACCGAGGAGATCGCCATTGCCAATGCGGAGTATATCTGCTATGCATCTCCCAACGTACAGGTCTTCGAAAACGAGGACTATATCGCGTATATGCAGGAAGAGTGCCATCCCGACGCCATTTCCATTCTTTATGACTTCGATATGGCTCAGATGGAATTCTACCACGATCTTCCCGCCGAAACGAGAAATCTGATGAATTCTCTTTGGGAAGAGCTGAAGATCGAAAGCACCATCGGTGCAAGCGTATATATCATTTGCGCGGCGATCCTTACCGTTGTTCTCGGTCTTGGTATTTTCAATTTTGTCCGCAAGCGCATCCGTGCTTCTTACTACGACTAAATTTCGAAAATCCCTTGACAAATCCCGATTCCCTGTATTATAATACTAACATCCAAATAATAAAACCTGTGACTAAGAATAGTAGTCGTCATGATGCTTCCAAGAGAGCTGCCGTTGGTGTGAGTGCAGTATGCGATTGACGGTGAATGGACTTATGAGGGCGGCCGAAAGCCTTTTGGCAAGTAGCAACCGACGGTGGCGTGACCGTTATCCGCGCAGTGCATACCGTGCACGAAAAAGTGGGCGCTTCGGCGTCAATTTGGGTGGTACCGCAGGAATTACGTCCTGTCCCTTGTTTTGGGACAGGACTTTTTGTTTTTACATTATCTCAAAGGAGAGTTTATTATGGAATATACCTTTTCCGACAGCTTCAGCCGTCTGCAGCCGTCGGCCATTCGTGAGATTTTCAAAAGTCTGACCGACCCCTCCATCATTTCCTTCGCGGCGGGCAATCCCGCCCCCGAATCCTTCCCCGTTGAGGAGCTTGCACGCCTCACCGCAGACGTGTTTGCCAACACCTCTACTATGGCACTTCAGTACGGCATTTCCGAGGGCTATCCCGCCTTCCGTGAGGCCATTGCCGCGCGTCAAAAGGAAAAGTTCGGCATCGGCCGCGACTTTGACACCACCATTGTTACCTCGGGCGGTCAGCAGGGTCTTGAGCTTTGCTGTCGCGTGCTTTGCAACCCCGGTGACGTGGTTCTTTGCGAGAATCCCAGCTTCATCGGTGCACTCAACGCCTTCCGCGCGTGTGGCGCCAAGACGGTCGGTGTTCCTATGGACGAGGACGGCATTCTCCCCGACGCTCTTGAGGCTTTGATCGCAAACACACCGAACGTAAAGATGCTTTACGTGATCCCCACCTTCCAGAATCCCCGCGGCTCTACCACAACCATGGAGCGCCGCCGCGCCATCTACGACATTGCCAAGAAGAACGGCATCATCATTCTGGAGGACAACCCCTACGGCGAGCTTCGCTTTGCCGGCGAGGAGGTCGCGCCTATCAAGAGCTTTGATGAGGACGGCATCGTGGTCTACTGCTCCTCCTTCTCCAAGATCCTGTCCGCCGGTATGCGCGTGGGCTTCATCGTAGGCCCCGAAGCAATTGTGCAGAAGATGGTCGTTGCCAAGCAGTGTGAGGACGTTCACACCAATATGCTCTTCCAGCTTCTTTGCTACAAATATATGACCGAGTGCGATCTTGACGCCCACGTGGAAAAGATCCGCGCCATCTACCGCCACAAGTGCGGTCTGATGCTGGATTGCCTTGACCGCGAGATGCCGAAGGAGGTCACCTACACCCGTCCTGAGGGCGGTCTGTTTATCTGGTGTACCCTTCCCGAGGGGCTTGACTCGGCAGAATTTGCCAAGTTCGCCATCGCCCGCAAGGTGGCCGTGGTTCCCGGCTCCACCTTTAACTGTGACGCATCGGTTCCCTCAAACGCCTTCCGTCTCAACTATTCTACGCCCTCCGACGAGCAGATCGTATCCGGCGTGAGCGCTCTTGCCGCCGCCGTACGCGAGTTTCTCGCTTCGAAAAACATTTAAGAAAGGATAACGATATGATAAACGATCAGAAGATTTCCTTCTCCGGCGTTCAGCCCAGCGGTAACCTTACCATTGGTAACTATCTCGGCGCCATTAAAAATTTCTCGGCATTTTCCGACGAATATAAGTGCTTTTACTGCGTAGTTGACCAGCACGCCATCACCGTGCGCCAGGTGCCTGCCGAGCTTCGCCGCAGAACCTATGAGACCCTCGCCCTCTATATGGCCTGCGGTCTTGATCCCGAAAAGAACACCCTTTACGTGCAGTCCCACGTGCCCGCTCACACCGAGCTTGCATGGCTCCTTAACTGCTACACTATGTACGGCGAGCTTTCCCGTATGACCCAGTTCAAGGACAAGAGCCGCAAGCACGCAGACAACATCAACGCCGGCCTCTTCACCTACCCCGTTCTTATGGCGGCCGACATCCTTCTGTATCAGACCGACGTGGTTCCCGTAGGTATTGACCAGAAGCAGCACGTGGAGCTCTGCCGCGATATTGCGACTCGCTTCAATCAGATCTTCCCCGACACCTTCACGCTTCCCGAGCCTGTCATCTCCAAGAGCGGCATGAAGATCATGTCTCTCAACGATCCCACCAAGAAAATGAGTAAGTCGGATGAAAATCCCAACGCCGTGGTATATATCCTTGACGACCGTGACACAATAATAAGGAAGTTCAAGCGCGCCGTCACCGATTCCGATACCTGTGTGAAGTTCGCCCCCGAAAAGCACGGCATCAACAACCTCATGACCATCTATTCCTGCTACACGGGAAAGAGCTTTGAGGAGATCGAGCGCGAGTTTGAGGGTCGCGGATACGGCGATTTCAAGATGGCTGTAGGTGAGGCTTGCGCCGACGCGCTGGCTCCCGTTCAGCAGAAATTCAACGAGCTTCTCGCCGACAAGGCTTACCTTGAGGCGGTTATGAAGAAGGGCGCCGAGGAGGCATCCTACTACGCGCGCAAGACGCTTTCCAAGGTCAAGCGCAAGATCGGCTTCGTAAACTGAGGCCGTACATAGACGGGCGGAGACGCCCGTCTTTTTTTGTGGGGAGGGATGGTCGTGCTTTCTTTGAGCCTTGCGGCGGTGCTGACCGCCCTCGTTTCCCTTCTGCTGACGCCCCTTGATTTTCGCGTGGCGCACCGCCTCGGTGCCATCGACGTGCCGAAGGATGGACGGCGGATGCACAGTTGTCCCGTGCCGCGCCTTGGAGGCATCTCCATCTTTTTTGCCTCGCTTCTCTTTTCGCTCATCTTCTGCTTCTCCATTGCAGAGGAGCTGTTTTTCGGCTGGGCGGGGGCGATCCTCATTGTTTGTGTGGGCGTGCTTGACGACGTTCTTGCACTCCCCCCGTGGATCAAGCTTGTTTCGCAGGTGGGGGCGGCGTACGTTTCTACCATAGGCGGCAACGTGATCACCGAAATGGGCGGTGTGCGCCTTGGCGTTGCTTCTTTGCCACTCACCTTGCTTTTTACCGTAACTCTCATCAACGCCCACAATTTCATCGACGGGCTCGACGGGCTCTGTGGTGGCGTTGCCCTTGTGGAGGGGGCGGCGTTAGGGCTTATTGGAATCACCTCGGAAAAGCCTCGGCTCGCCATCGCGGCTTTCATCCTTTGCGGCGCGTGTATTGGGTTTCTGCCTTATAACACGGGCGGCGCGCGCATCTTCATGGGCGACTGCGGCTCCACCTTCCTGGGCTTCGCCTTGGCGTGGGTTTCGGTTGCGCTTTTGGCAGATCCCTCGCCAATATCTCCTATATCCCTGCTTCTGATCTTTGTGATCCCCCTCGCGGATATCACCGTCGCCGTTCTGCGACGCGTAGCAAAAGGCAAAAGCCCCTTTCTGCCCGATCGGTCGCACATTCATCATATGCTGTCCGACACATCCTTGGGGCATCTCGGTGCGTCTCGTCTTCTCCGCCTTACGGCGGCTCTCTTTGCGGCGATTGGATATTTGATTGCGAACAAAATCTGAAATCCCATATTCCCGTCAAACTTCTTGAAATATCCGTGTTTTTTTGCTATAATTAAGATAAACAACCAACGGTTGAGCGAAAAATCCCCATTTAGTTGTGTGAATTCGCGCGATTTCAACTGTTGTTATCTTCACTTTTGCGATTTGGCTCGCTATAATGGAGTCATCACAGAAAAGGAGCTTTGACTATGAACGTAACCTTAGGAAAAAGAATTGCGGATCTCCGCCACGAAAAAGGCCTCAAGCAGGACGAGCTTGCAGAAAAGCTTGGCGTTAGCCCCCAGGCGGTAAGCAAATGGGAAAACGATCAGACCTGCCCCGACATCTCCCTGCTCCCCGCCCTTGCCAAGATCCTCGACATCAGCGTTGACGAGCTGTTATCCGGCAAAAAGGATGACGAGCCCGAGGTGAAGATCCTGCCGGAAAGCGAGCGCAAGGAAATCAAAAATATGATTCTCCGTATTGTGGTAACCGACAACGACGGCGACGTCGTCCGCGTCAATCTCCCTCTTGGTCTCATAGAAGTGGCTATGGAAAGTGGCGTGGATCTGTCGCAGTTCACAGGTGGCAACGAAGCGCTCAAAAACATAGATCTCAATAAAATGATGGATATGGTACGACACGGCGCCATCGGAAATCTGATTGAGGTAGAAAGTGCCGACGGCGATTCTGTCAAGATATTTGTGGAGTAAGCATGAAAATAAAGATCAACAACCGTACTGTCGTTCTTGCCCCAACGGGACTTGTTGTCAACCGCTTCACGTCATTGTTCTTTCAGCGAAGGCTGAAAAAGGAAGGCATATACGTCACTCGAAAGCAACTGCTACTGTGCATGAAAGAATTCAGGCGGTACAAAAAGGAGCATCCCGATTGGAATCTGATCGAGGTGTGCTCCAAGGAAGGCGATACGGTAAATATCAAGATGTAAAAAAGGCGCGCCGATGGCGCGCCTTTTCCTTTAGAATTCTACCGTGGCGGTATGGGGTCTGTGGTCGGATGCCACGATGGCAGGAATATCTGCCTCGATGATCTTGGCATCGGAGGACACGAAAATATAATCGATCTTGCGGTCGGGCTTGTCGGAGGGGAAGCTGAACTTTTCTTCGTCAAAAACCTCTGCCGTATCCTTCATGGCCGCATAGATGGGTGCAAGGGTTGGATTTTCGGGCTTCATATTAAAATCGCCCATAAGGATGCATTTTGTATCGGCAAGGCTTGAAATCGCCGTCTTCACTGCGTTTTCTGCCTCATCGGGATTCAGTCCGAAATGGGAAACAAGCACCGTAAATCCGCCCTCAAGCTCGGCCTTGAGAATGCAACGGGTCTCATAATACCCGTCATATCCGCGAGGATCGGGATCGGGAATCATAACGATCTCGGCGTTCACAATGGGGATGTTCGAAAGAAATCCATTTCCGTAGGGGCCGTTTTTGAACTGCTTGGCAGGCGCGAAATAACAATATTTCATACCGCTACGCTCGCGAAGGATCTCCACCTGTTCCTCATAATCGGGATGATCGCTCTTTCCTCGCATTTCGTTCAGTCCGACGATATCGGGTGCGCAGGCTTTAATGGCGTCCGCCATAATATCAAAATCGATATGTCCCTCCACGTAATTCTTACAGTGTTGAGTGTTGAAGGTCATAATTTTCATATACGTTCTCCTCACCATTTTCTTTCCTTTATTATACAATGCTTGAACCGGTCTGTCAAGGAGATATAAATTGATGTTTATCGGTTAGATGTCCCCTCGTCGTAGGGGCGATTCACGAATCGCCCGAAAACGTGGGATTCCCGCCATTTTCAAGGGTGTGCACCGTTCGTTGGGGGCGATTCGTGATTCGCCCCTACGGTGTTT
>JAZLBM010000123.1:0-2562 GCA_045613705.1 Eubacteriales bacterium
GTACAAGTGACAAACGCTTGCCATACCAAGGCGCAAAAGGCTTTGTCACGCGTGCTCCCTCAGTCGCCTTCGGCGCCAGCTCCCTCCCGGAAGGAGCCTTTATTGTACATCTCAAACAGTTCGATAAATCAAAATTTGAAACAAAAAATCCCCCGTGGGACGGGGGAGGGGAGAATCAGGAAAAATCGGGGGTGAAATCGGCGGTGGCGGAGGCGCGACCTTGAAAATAGCCGTCGAAGCCGAGAGCCACGGCGCGATCCAGCACCGATCGGTATTCAAAGGAGGTGACGCGACGGGAAAGGGCGGGGTAGCGGTCGGCGTCCACAAAATCGGGGGTGTACTGGCTCATCAGCGAAAGTCGGATATCCTCGGGACGCAGGATCTCTGCCAACCGCTCCACGGCGGCGATGGATTCCTTTCGGTGGGTGGGGAGCACCAGATGCCGCACGATGACACCGCTTTTCATTATGCCGTCCCCGTCAAACCGAGGTGCTCCGCGCTGACGAAGCATCGCAAGAATGGCCGCCTCGGCCGCCTCGGGATAGTCGGGCGCGTGGGAATACCGCTCGGCAAGCGAGGGCTCTACGTATTTGAAATCGGGCAGATAAATATCCACAAGCCCCTCAAGCATACGAAGCGACTCCACCGACTCGTAGCCGCTGCTGTTCCACACGATGGGGATGGAGATCTTCTCCCGAAGGGCTTCGAGAATGGGTACAAGGGCGCGGACATAGTGGGACGGCGTCACAAGATTGACGTTGTGCGCACCCGACTCGGCAAGGGACAGGGCGGCGTCTATCAGCTCGTCGGCAGAAAGCATCTTGCCGAGCGCGCCGTCGCGGATGGCGCGGTTCTGACAGTATACACAGCCCAGGTTACATCCGCCGAAAAAGATCGTTCCCGAACCGCGTGTACCGCTGATGGGCGGCTCCTCCCACATATGCAGGGCGGCGCGCGCTATCAGAAATTCCTCGGGCGCGCGACAGCGTCCACGCGCCGCGCTTCGGTCAACGCCGCATTTACGCGGACAGTCAAAGCAGTTTGCCATATTTCCTCCGTGTCGTCAGAACGCGATGTCGGCAAGGGTCTTGCCCCCGTGAACGGCGCGGAACTGAGTGGGCGTCATTCCGTAGCGCTCCATAAAGTTGCGGTTGAAGGTGCGCAGGGAATTGAAGCCGCTGGCGATGCCCACGTTGATCACACTGTCCGAGGTGCTCATAAGGAGCTCCGAGGCCTTGGACAGACGGAGCTGAAGCACGTAATCGGCAGGGGAGATGCCAATGGCCTTGGAGAAGAACTTGGAAAGATAGGTCTTTTCATAGCAAAGCTCCTCTGCCATACGGGTCATAGAGCAATCACCTGTGAAATGCTCGTTCATATACGCCAGCATCTGGCTCATCAGCACCGAGCTGTCCTCGTGGCGTCCCCGTGCGCGCTTGCGGAAGGTGACGAACCGCTCGATCTCGCCCGCAAGAACGTAGAGAATGCCTTTGACGTGAAAAATATCACCCTCCTCCTGCAAGTGGGAGATCATTTGGCGACAAAGCTGTGCCTCCTCACCTCGGATTACGGGGCAAAGGGGTAGCTGACCCTCGTGAAGAATGAAAAAGCGGCGCACAAGCTCGGGGGAAAAGATGCAAAGCCTGTGGTGACTGTGTCCCTCGGTGCGGAGACTGTGCACCTGTGCCGACCAGATGAGAATGCAGTCGCCGGCAGATAACGTCCAGTCCTTGTCCTCGATGGTGATCACCATCTGCCCCTCGTCCACCGTCACCAATTCCAGGCATCGATGCACGTGCTTGGGGAAGGAGAAGTCCTGATTTTCCTCCACCGTATAGTAATCGGCATCAAATCCGTGTTTTTGTTCATAAAAAGCCATATAATGCTTCCTTTTCTGTGTTTTTTGTTGCAAAAGACATGATTTGTCTATTAATTATACCTCTTTTGACTTGTCTTGTCAATACAATTTATGGTATCATTTTCGATGGAAGCTATGCTTCCGAGCGCGCGTGCATCCCCTTAGCGCGCGTGCCCCCCAAGGTCACAGCTCCTCCCCCTTGCTGTGACCTTCCTTTTTTTATCCAAATTCCGCCGCCCCCCTTGCATTTCTCGGGAAAGGGAATTATAATAAGTGTAGAGTGCAGAGCGCAGAGTTGAAAATTGAAAGTGGAAAATTGAAAATTAAGGTAGAAAACGCTGCGCGTTTTCAAATATAAATTGATGTTTATCGGGGAGTTATGTCTATCCGAAAACGAACAAATTTGATCTAAACATTGTAGGGACAGGCGTCCTCGACTGTCCGCGACAAAGGATTTTGCAATTTCAAAATTGATGAAATCCTTTTGTAGAAGGTGTTTATGCACAGCCGCAAACAAAATCAATTCTCTCGCTTTCGGACAGTCGAGGACGCCTGTCCCTACGGTTATGAGGGTACGATTTCGTTTCTGCTTAGCCATATCAAACTCACCGACAAATCAAAATTTGAAGAATAAATTGATGTTTATAGGTGAGTTCAAATTTTAGTTTGAACGAGATGGCGTTGTTTAAAGGCCTCTCCAAGAA
>JAZLBM010000124.1:0-1724 GCA_045613705.1 Eubacteriales bacterium
CACCGACAAATCAAAATTTGAACAATATAATCACCACAAAAAAGGAGCTGAACAAGTCAGCTCCTTCTTTTATTTGCCCAGATCCTTCAGATCGTAAGGCGTGGACTGGTATACGAAATAATTCAGCCAGTTGATGAACACAAGGCTTCCGTGGGCGCGCCAGGAAACAATAGGCTCGTTATCGGGATTGTTGTCGCGATAATAATTCTCGGGCGGTGCGGTATCAAGACCCGCCGCCACGTCGCGACGATACTCCGCGTCAAGGGTCAAGGGATCGTACTCCGAATGTCCCATGACGAAGAACTGACGTCCGCCAATCTTCGCAACGATATGAACGCCTGCCTCCTCGGAGGATGCAAGAATGCGAAGCTCGGGATTTTTCTCAATATCCTCGCGATTCACGTAAGTATAGCGGGAATGAGGTACGTTGAACACGCTGTCAAAGCCGCGAAGGAGCATAGACGTGGGGTGATCCGCCTTGTGGGGATACACGCCGAAGAGCTTCTTGTCCATCACGTGCTTTTGGATGCCGTAGTGATAGTAAAGTCCCGCCTGCGCGCCCCAGCAGATGTGCATCGTGCTGTGAACGTGGGTCTTGGACCACTCCATGATCGCGCAAAGCTCGTCCCAGTAATCCACTTCCTCGAAGGCCATCATCTCAACGGGCGCGCCCGTGATGATCATACCGTCATAATACTCGTCACGCACGTCGCTGAAGGTCTTGTAGAAGGCCAGCAAATGCTCCTGCGCGGTGTTGGTGGACTGGTAGGACTCGGTGCGGATGAGGGTCAGCTCGATCTGCAGAGGGGTGTTGCCGAGAATGCGGGAGATCTGCGTCTCGGTCTCGATCTTCTTGGGCATCAGGTTGACAAGCAGAATGCGAAGCGGACGAATATCCTGCGTAATGGCGCGGGTCTCGGTCATCGCAAAAATATTTTCGTCGGCCAAAATCTGCACCGCGGGAAGATCGTTCGGTATTTTAATAGGCATTTTGATTCTCCTTGTTTTTAAGGTTAAACTTTCGCGAGCGCCTGCTCGATGTCGGCGATCAGATCCTCCGCGTCCTCAAGTCCAATGGAGAAGCGGACGAGATCGGGACCTACGCCTGCGGCGATCAGCTCTGCATCGCTGAGCTGACGGTGGGTGGTGGTTGCGGGATGCAAGCAACAAGAACGCGCATCTGCCACGTGAGTTTCAATGGCGATGAGCTTCAGGTGCTCCATAAAGGCGGCGGCAACCTCGCGTCCGCCCTTTACGCCGAAGCTGACGACACCGCAGGTGCCGTTCGGCATATATTTCTGTGCAAGTGCATAATCCTTGCTGGATTCAAGACCGGGGTAGTTGACCCAAGCGATCTTCTCGTGATTCTCAAGGTACTTGGCAACCGCAAGACCGTTCTCGCAGTGGCGCTTCATTCTCACGTGAAGGCTCTCAAGACCCAGATTCAGAAGGTACGCGCTCATGGGAGCGGCCGTTACGCCAAGGTCGCGCATCAGCTGCGCCGTTGCCTTGGTGATGTACGCGCCCGCAAGACCGAAGCGCTCGGTATAGGTCACGCCGTGGTAGCTTTCGTCGGGGGTGCAGAGACCGGGATACTTGTCGGCATATTTCGTCCAATCAAACTTACCCGAGTCAACGATGGCCCCGCCAACGGCGCTTCCGTGACCGTCCATATACTTGGTGGTGGCGTGGGTTACGATATCCGCGCCCCACCGGAAGGGATT
>JAZLBM010000125.1:0-4866 GCA_045613705.1 Eubacteriales bacterium
CGCGCGTACGGTAACGCCCTTTTTGAAGACGGTGGTGTCGGACATATTGCCCGCTTCCACTACCTCAAGCCACTGATCGGCAAGACCGCCGCGTACGGCGTCAAGTGTTGCTCTGATAATTCCCATTTGGTTTCTCCTTTATGTGTTTTACAAGATTATAAATTGGTGTTTAACGGTCTGATCCTTTTTCGTAGGGGCGATTCACGAATCGCCCGTGACGTAAGGTGCGCACCCGTGAAATGGCGAAAATCCCACATTTTCGGGCGATTCCCGACTTGCGAAGCAACGTCGCATCGCCCCTACGGTGTTTGTGCGAAACCCAAACACACCGCCAAATCAAAATTTGAAATCCCACTATAAAAAACAAAAGCGTAGCCGTGGCTACGCTTTTTTTATACGTGTTTTTCAATATCTTCCTTTGTGGGAATGGACGTGGCGGCGAATTTTCGGGTCACGCCGATGCCCGAGGCGACGGATGCGCGCGCGGCGGCCTCGCGGAGGGTTGCGCCCTCGGCAAGCATCACGGCAAGCACACCGTTGAAGGTGTCGCCCGCGCCTGTGGTGTCTACCGTGTCGCCGATATGAACCGCGGGGACGATTTCTTCCGTCTCTTTCAGAAGACAGCCTTTTGCTCCAAGCGTCACGATAAGATTGGTCTTTTCTTCCAGTCCCTCCGTCTCGTGCTCGTTGGGAGTGAACAGGGAAACGTTGTCAAGAATATATTGACAAGTCACCCGTGCAGGTGCGGGATTGAGGATCACACGCGTGCCGTTTGCCTTGGCGATCTCCACCGCGCGAACGTTGACCGCTTCGGGAACTTCATTGTTAATGAGAAGAACGTCGGCTTCAGCAATCTGCAGCGCAAAAAGGGCAACGTCCTTGGCATCAAGCCGCGCGCCGGGATATACCGTCACCTGATTGGCACCCTCGGCGTTGGTTATAATGGTAGCAAAGGCGGTGGCGTCGTCCTTTTTCACAAGGACAGCATCAATGCCCTCTGCCTCGGAAAAGGCACGGATGCTTTCGTATCCGTCCTCACCCACCGCGCCGAGAAAGGAAACCTCGGCACCGTATCTTGCGGCGGCAACCGCTTGGTTGTAGCCCTTTCCGCCGGGCTCAAAATGAACCGATCTCGCGTGAACCGTTTCGCCCCCCTCGTGGAATTTGTCCACCGAGAGAAAGGCCGAATTTCCCACAAGACCGATGACTGCAATCTTACTCATAAGTGCTTCACCCGTCCGAGGAACATTTCCTCAAGCACCACGTTGTGATCGCGACCACCCTCCACGTTGCCGCTGAGGTATACGGGCGGTGTTACGCCCTCCGCGAGAGCAAGCTTTGCCCCCTCAATGAGGCAGTAATTAAGAATGAAACAGGCCGCCGCCGTGGAAAGACCGCCCATGGTGGCCTCGCCCACCTTGATGCAAGCGTCGCCGTAGGGCACCTTGCAGTCAATGGCGACGTCGGCACACTCGTGAAGCCGTCCGCCCTTCTCGAAATAGGAAGAAGAGGAAACGGTGATCACGGGCATACCAATAGCACGCGCCGCCTCGGCCATCTCTACGGGCACTTGATTTTTGCCCGATGCGGAGAATACGAAGATCGCGTCGTTTTTGGTGGGGATGTAGCGGCGAAGCACCTCGGGAGCGATGCCCGACATTTTCTCCATACGGCTGGACTTGGCCGCGCCGTTGTGGAGCATCAGGTCGGTGTCAAGAATGGGGGACACGTTGGCAAGCCCGCCCGCACGGTAAAAGGCGTCAAGTCCAGGCAGATGGGAGTGTCCGCAACCGAAGGTGAAAATGAGACCGTCGCGCTTTATAACGTCGGCCACCACGCGGGCGGCTTCGGTCAGTTTTGCCGCCTCTTCGGTTTCGATGCGCGCCAGCACCTCTATAATTTTGGAAAGATATTCAGACATATCCATACCTCTTTTGCGAAGAATTCACTTCATTATAACAAAAGGGGAGGGGACTGTCAAGAAAACCGCCAAAACTTTGGAAAAACTTGCCGATTCGTCTTGATAAACGGCAGGGGATATGGTATAATTATCCTGTGAAATTGTGTACATTCGGCTGACGGAGGTGCTTATGGAAAAAAGAAACGCGAAGGCTTGGCTGTATCTGCTACCTGCCATCCTTTTTATCGGCGCTTTTATGATATACCCCTTGATAGACGTGTTCGTCTATTCCTTTGAGGAGGGGTACAATTCGGCGTCCCAGACTTTTTTCGGTGTGGGCGGCTATAACTATTCTTACGTTTTGCACGACCCCTATTTCCTGCAGGCGGTGAAGAACACCTTCATTCTCGTTATTATCACCGTGCCGCTTTCCACGGGCATCGCTCTTCTCATTTCGGTTGGGCTCAGCTCCATCACGCCTCTGCGAAAGCTGTTTCAGACCATTTATTTCCTGCCCTACGTGACCAATACGCTTGCGGTCGGTCTGGTCTTTATGATCCTCTTCAAGAAGACGGCCTACTCCGACGGTATGGTGAACCTTCTGATCAATCTGTTCGGCGGAAGCTCGGTCGACTTTATCGACGGCCCGTATTGGGCAAAGATGCTTGTGCTTTGCGTGTACACCATCTGGATCGTTATGCCCTTTAAGATCCTGATCCTCACCAGCGCTCTCGCGTCGGTGCGACAGGATTATTACAACGCCGCCCGTGTGGACGGTGCGTCCAAGGCGCGGATGTTTACCCGCATCACCCTTCCTATGATCTCGCCTATGCTCTTTTACCTTGTGATCACAGGCTTCATCGGTGCATTCAAGGCCTATTCCGATGCGGTTGCGCTGTTCGGAACCGATCTGAACGTGGCGGGTATGAATACCATCGTGGGTTACGTTTACGATATGCTGTACGGCACGGGCGGCGGTTATCCGTCCTATGCCTCTGCGGCGGCCATTATTCTGTTTGCCATCGTGCTGACCATCACCTGCATCAACCTTTTGGTCAGCCGCAAGCACGTCCACTATTAAGGAGGGCATATGAGCACGAAATTGGATTACGATAAGGTGGAGCGGAGCGCGCAAGTGCGCCGTACCGTGCTGAACACGGTCATATACGGTCTCCTCGTTCTTTGGGCGCTGATCGTTCTGTTCCCCTTCTACTGGATGCTTCTGACCTCCATCAAAAGCTATGCCGCTTATAATGCCGAGCATATTCCGCGGTTCTTCACCTTGTCTCCCACGCTTGCCAACTACGTGCAGGCCTTTACCGCGGTGCCCCTTGGTAAGTATTTTCTCAACACCGTGATCTTTACCCTCGGCACCACGGCGACGATGCTGATCGTGGCGATCCCCGCCGCCTTTGCCTTTGCCAGAATGGATTTCCGCGGCAAGGATCTGGTCTTCACACTGTTTTTGGCGCTGATGATGATCCCAAACGAGCTTGTCATTATCACCAACTTTACCACCGTCACCAACCTTGATATGCGGAATACCTTCGGCGGTCTTATTCTGCCGTCGGTCATGTCGGTCTTCTACGTTTATCTCTTGAAGGAAAACTTCGCGCAGGTGCCCGACGAATTGTATTACGCCGCCAAGGTGGACGGAACCACCGATCTGAAATATCTTCTTCGGGTCATGATCCCCATCTGCCGCCCCACGGTGGTCACGGTGATCATCCTGAAGGTGATCGAGTGCTGGAATTCCTACGTTTGGCCTCGCCTTATCACCGACGATTCGGCGTATTACCTGGTGTCCAACGGTATCCAAGAGATCCGCGAAAACGGTTTTGGACGAGAGAACGTTCCCGCAATGATGGCGGCCGTGGTTGCCATCTCGGTTCCGCTGATCGTACTGTTCCTTTTGTTCCGCGATAAGATCATGGCGGGTGTCGCCAGAGGAGGTACCAAGGGATGAAAAAGATATGCTTGCTCCTTCTGTCCCTCGCACTTTGCTTGCCGCTCCTTGCGGGATGCCACGGCGCACAAAAAAACGACGCGTTTACCGTGCCGGAGTCCTTTGACACCGAAAAGCAATATGAAATTACCTTCTGGGCCAAGAACGATACCAACCTGACCCAGGTGAAGATCTACCAGGATGCCATTGCCGGCTTTGAGACGCTGTATCCCAACGTCAAGGTCAATCTGCTTCTGTATTCCGATTACGGCAAGATCTACCAGGACGTTCTGACCAATATCGCCACGGGAACTACGCCCAACGTGTGTATCACCTATCCCGACCACATCGCCACCTATATGACGGGCGAAAACACGGTCGTTCCGCTTACCGAGCTGATGACGGATGCGCGGTACGGTCTTGGCGGAAGTGAGGTGCGCTTTGACGCCCCTGCCAAGGACGAGATCGTTGCCAAATTCCTTCAGGAATGTACCATTGACGGCGAGTATTACGCCTTGCCCTATATGCGCTCCACCGAGGCCTGCTACGTGAATAAGACCTACGTGGAGGCGCTTGGCTTCACCTTGCCCGAGACTCTTACGTGGGATTTCGTGTTTGAGGTGTCCCGTGCGGCGACGGTCAAGGATGCGGACGGCAATTATCTTGTCAACGGGCAAAAGGTTATGATCCCGTTTATGTACAAGTCCACCGACAATATGATGATCCAGTATCTGGCACAGGCCGAGGGCGGATATTCGACGGCGGACGGTGACATCCTTCTGTTTAACGAGACCACCGAGGATTTCCTCTACGACATTGCCGAAAACGCCCGTGAGGGCGCCTTCTCCACCTTCGGAAAGGAAGGCTACCCCGCCAACTACCTGAATGCGGGACAGTGCATTTTTGCCGTGGATTCCACCGCAGGTGCTACCTGGATGGGCAGCGAAGCCCCCCTCATTGATATTGCCGACGAGGCAAAGGTTTCCTTTGAGATCGAGGTATTTCCCATTCCTCAGCTTGA
>JAZLBM010000126.1:0-4174 GCA_045613705.1 Eubacteriales bacterium
CTTCGTCAAGCGAGACGAAAACGGCAACGTGATGCTGACGGTATACAATTTCCCCATCATCAATTTTGAGTCCGAGGGGCTTCGCGAATATCTTTACGATAATATGACCTATTTCGTTAAGCGCTTTGATATCGACGGCTACCGTTGTGACGTGGGCGACGCCTGTCCTCTTGACTTTTGGGAGGAGGGAAGCCGCCGCGTTCGCGCGCTCAAGCCCGACTTCATTATGCTCAACGAAGGTCGCAAGGCCGACTTCGTTAAGTCCTGCTTTGACGCAAACTACGGTCTTGACTGGACGTACGCCATGCGCGACGTTTTCAATGGCAAAAAGGACGTGAATTTCCTTCGCGAGCGCTGGCATACCGACAACGATAAGCTTCCCGAGGAAGCTCGTCAGCTTCGCGGATACGAGAATCACGATATCGCGAACGACGCCTACGATGAGCGCCTTGACGTTCGTTTGGGCGGTGCCGCAGGCGAGCTTGCCACGGTTGTGAACTTTATGATGGACGGAATCCCGATCCTTTATAACGGAAACGAGATCGCCGACTATCGCCGCCATAGCTTCTTCTCTACGCGCTTCCACTTGGGTCGCTTCTACGTGGATTGGTCGGTAGTCCTTACCGAGCGCGGAAGACGGAGACTGGCGCTTACCAAGAAGCTGACCGCGCTTCGTCACACCGATCCCGTTCTGTATTGCGGCAAGACGGCTTGGATCATCACGGATAAAGAGGATCAGATTCTTGCTTTCACAAGAAAGCTTGATGGCGAGACATACGTGGTGCTTGGAAACTTTACCGACGAGACGGTGGCGTGTAGTTGTAAGATGCCCGCGGGGAAGGCCGAAACGGTTCTTGAAAGCGGTGTCGCCTATGAGGTGGGCGATCAGCTGAATGCTCGGCTTGACCCCTACGGCTATATCGTGCTCAAAGTAAAATAAAGAGAGGATCGCACTATGCATTTTAACGATAGAGACGAGATCATTGCGCTGACCCCCCAATGGAAGGGCGAGAGAATGGCGGACGGCCGTCCTTACGTGCCGGACAGATATCTCAAGGAGTTGAAGAAAATGACCTTGGAAGAGGTCTGGAAGCCCATCTTCGTGTTGGGCTATGAGAACCAGTTTGTGGGCGGCGGTGTCAATCCTATGTACGCCTTACATAACGACGGCAGAAAGCTTGTGGGGCGCGCCGTGACCTGTAATTTTTGTCCCACCCGTCCCGACCTTCACGAGACGATGTTCGCCAAGGGCGCCGAGGAGGGAAGACACGGTAACTATAACCAATGGGTCGTTGACTCTCTTGTGGAGGGCGACGTTGTGGTTGCCGATATGTATGATAAGATCTATAAGGGTACTTTCCTCGGCGGCAATCTGACTACCGCCATCAAGACCAAGACCAAGACGGGCGGCGCGGTCATCTGGGGCGGCGTTCGCGACGTGGAGCAGATGAAGCAGGTGGAGGGCGTGCAGGTATACTACCGCGGCATCGATCCAACGCCCATTCGCGATTTTGTGATGACGGGCTTCAATACCGTTACCAATTTCGGCGGCGCGACTATCCTGCCCGGTGATATCGTATTCGGCGCGGGCGGCGGCGTGTTGTTCATTCCCGCACATCTTGTGGCCGACGTGGTTGACGGCGCGGCCAAGACCCACGTGAAGGACGATTTTGGCTTTGAGATGATCGCACAGAACAAGTTCACCACGGCGCAGATCGACCGCAATACTTGGACAGTAGAAATGCTGGATATGCTTCTTGAGTGGATCAAGACCGACGATCGTGGCATTCCTTACCGCGACCTTGATTGGTCCAAGGAGTACGACCTTGCCGTCAACGGTGACCCGAGCGACACCCAAACGGCTCTGTAAACAATAAAAACGGCTATTGAAAAATAGCCGTTTTCTTTTGCATAACTCTTGACAAATCAGGGAAAACGATGTATAATATCGCCATATTATGAAGAGTAAGATACGGTGCGTCAAGTGTCTGTGGGACGGGGAGTTGTCCATGGAACGAAGGTGTTGTCCGCGGTACCGTTTCTGCATCCCGCTTCACTGCATGGAAACCGGAGTGAACCTCTTTTCCTTTTGCTGAGAAGGCGAGGAAAGGAGGATTTTTTATGCAAAAGCAAAAAAAGAAAATGCCCTTAAAGATCCTTGCGGCATCGTCCTTGCTGGTTGCCATCAGTATTATCTGTGGAAAATATTTGGCGATCCCCGGCGGCGAGGTTCTGCGCTTCAGCTTTGAAAACCTGCCGATTATGATGGCGGGTATTTTGTTCGGACCCGTGGCAGGTGTTGCCGTCGGCGTTGTGGCAGACCTTGTGGGATGCTTTCTCGTGGGCTATACCGTAAATCCCCTTGTGACCCTCGGTGCCGCCGCGATCGGCTTCCTTGCGGGGCTTGTCTGGCGCGCGTCCAAATCGGCACCCTTTATTCTGCGCGTAGTTGTCACGGTCTTTCTGTCCCACCTTGTGGGATCGGTTGGTATCAAAACCTTCGGTCTTGCGGCCTACTATGCCTTCCCCCTTTGGCAGCTGATGCTCTGGCGCCTCCTGAACTACGTTCTTGTGGGCGCGGTGGAGGGAACGTTGCTCTTTATTCTCCTTAAGAACAAGATGCTGATGAAGCAATTTTCTGCAATTTATTCCGTCGAAAAGGATTGACAGTATGAACTACGAACAAGCGTTAGAATATATCCACGCCATCAATTGGACCTTCTGCAAGCCGGGTCTTGCGCACATCGGCGAGCTTTGCGAGAAGCTGGGGCATCCCGAGAGGGATCTTCAATATATCCACGTGGCGGGCACCAACGGCAAGGGCTCCTTCTGCAAGATGCTTTCTTCCGTTTTACAGGAAGCGGGCTATCGCGTGGGACTTTATACCTCGCCCCATATGGTGCGCTTCAACGAGCGTATGCGCGTAAACGGTGAGGAGATCGATAACGACGTGCTTGCCAAAATCACCGAGCGCGTGAAGCCCGTGGCCGATTCCATGACCGACCGCCCTACGGAATTCGAGCTTGTCACCGCCATCGCTTTCGTTTATTTCAAGGAAATGGGATGCGATATGGTGGTTCTTGAAACGGGACTTGGCGGACGGCTTGACGCCACCAACATTATTCCCGCCCCCCTCGCCTCCGTTATCACGGGCATCGACCTTGACCATACCGCCATCCTCGGCGATACCTATGAGGCCATTGCGGGCGAAAAGGCTGGCATCATCAAGCAGAATTCTCCCGTGGTCATCGGCGATTGCAACGATGAGGCGCGTGCGGCCATCCTTCGCAAAGCGGCAGAGACAAATTCCAAGGTCTATTCCGCCGATCTGTCCCGCCTTTCCGACTTGAACTATTCGCTTGACGGAACCACCTTCTGCTACGGCGAATATAAAAATATTCAGCTTTCTCTTGCGGGCATCTATCAGCCTCGCAACTGCGCTACGGTGCTGGAATGCATAAACGCCCTTCGTGAGGGCGGTCTTGCCATTTCCGATGAGGCGCTTCGCGCGGGTCTTTCCCGTGCCCGTTGGGCGGGACGGTTTGAGGTTCTTTCCCGCGATCCTCTCGTTATTTACGACGGCGGACACAATCCTCAGGGCGTGACCGCCTGTGTGGAAAGCGTGAAAGCGACTCTTCCCGAGGGACGCGTGCAGGTGCTTTGCGGCATCCTTCGTGACAAGGATTACGACCATATGGTAGCGGCTCTTTCCGAGATTGCCGACGGTGTTGTCACCCTCACGGTCGACAGTCCCCGTGCCCTTCCTGCCGAGGAGCTTGCTGCCGTTCTGTCTTTCCGAGGTGTCAGCGCCGAGGCGTGTGCCACCGATACGGAAGCGGCACGCCTTGCCTTTTGCCGCGCAAAGGAGAAGGGCATCCCCCTTCTTATGATCGGCTCACTTTATATGTACTCACAGATCATTGATACCATTAAGGGATGTCTTGAAAAATAAAAGAACCGACGCGCGTTTGCGCGTCGGTTTTCCTTATATCTTGACTTCAATCGTTTCGCCCGGCTTTACCGAATACAGACGATCTTTAAAGAAGAAGAGCTCTCGGCAGGTGGGATTGTAGACACGATCACCACGGGAAGAGAAGATCAGAGAATTGAATGCCTCGGCATATTCAAAGATCTCCCGGTTGGTGGCGTACCAAATATCCTCCTTGCCCGAAAC
>JAZLBM010000127.1:0-1842 GCA_045613705.1 Eubacteriales bacterium
TCGTTTGCAGAAAGCATCTTCTTCATCTTCATTCTCTCCAAAATAAAATTTGGGATATTATATCATACTAAGGTCGCAACAACCGAAAAACCTGCCGCGATCAGCCATTTCAGCTCGGGCTAGCTTTTCGGTCGCCTGCCGTCGAAGCCTCTTCGAAATCAAAGACTGAATTTAACAAGAAATGCCGCGGAGCCGGAGAGTTTCTTGTCAAGTGTCAGCTTGCCGTCGACAAGCGAGACATTTATACTCTCGTTGTTTCTTTCATGATCGAGAAGAGTCGCTGAGAGAACTTCACGCACGCCCTTCACATCAACGGCAACTTTTTCGTCCTTTCCACGATAATCCGAAACCAGAAGCCAACCGGTTTTCCCATCCGCCGATTTTGCCGCAAGGGTCGAAACTGTATCTTCACAGGTTGAAGCGCAGAGGTTGGTGCAATCCTTCATGATGGAGCCAAACAGATTCAGCGCATACCAGATCTTGTAATACCTGCGGAACTCATCCATGTACCCCCATGATCCCGTATGACGGCAACCGTAGAAGTATGCCTGATCGTATTTGGACGTCTGCATCTGCGCCAATGTAGAAAGCGTGAAGCAGGATGAATCGATTCCGTTGTGCGAAGCGGGGCTTTCCCAGACTTTTTTGAGAATCGCCGGATCAGTGCTTCTCAACCCCTTCCAGCTGTAGTCACCAAGATAGTGCCACTCATTGATTATCAATTCGCACTTTTTGAACCCAAGGGAATCGCAAAGCCTACGCGCCTTATCCGCATTTCCGATAACGACGGACGGCTTGTTGCCGTAGTAATGCCAGGAAATGAAGTCCGGCGCGACATTCTCCCGCTTGCAAGCTTCAAGAAGCGTACGGAAGTACGCTTCCTTGTACGAACACAGTGCAGGCCCGCCAACCTTGATATCTGGAAATTCGCTTTTCAGCCGTTTCAGGCACTTGACGTAGAACTGCGCGAAAAGCTCAAGGCGCTTGGCGTCTCGTCTCTGGCGATCAGCCTTTCGCTCTTCTTTCGTATTTCCGACACCGCCATCACCATCCGGCAGACACCACATATTGTTAAACCCGTCAGGTTCGTTCCATATCTCCCAATACTTGATATCCCAGTTGAAGCCGTCCGCCCAGCCGCGCGTGTAGTGACGTATGGTTCCCGCGAACACCTCCGCCATCTTGTCGAAATCATCCGGTATTAACGTATTGAAATGAACCTTAGGTCCGGAATGCTCGATAGATGTGCCAAGACGGTAAAATATCTTCATGCCCGCATCACGCGAAAGCTTCAGGAGATAGTCGGTCGGCTTGAAGCAGTAGTTCTTCGGATCCCTGGCGTCAAGATGCATTAGCGGAAAGATGAAATGCGTATCGACAATACGTTCTCCCGGATTGATGAGGGCAAGGTCATGCGTGCGTACATAGTCAAAATTCATCGACTTTATCTGCTCGGTTATATTGCCATTGCTTGTAATTTTCGGCGAATACCCCGACGAATGCAGCGCACGGCGGACAGGTCCGATCTCCTTCGAGAAATCGGCGGTAATCTCTGCCTTCAAAGCGTTAATGCCCAAAACGGACATAGCCAAAGCAAGCATCATATATCTGTAACGCATATCTTATTCCTTTCATTATAATGACACCATTATACCACACTCTGACGGCAAACCTCCGCTTACAGTTCCTCTACGACCTTTTCCGAAGGGTGTGTCCCTTTATTTTCCTTGTCATTTTTGCAAGGTTAAAACAAAGACAACTGTCATTTTTGCAAAACCCAGAAAGGTACTTTTGTCATTTTTGCGAATTCTTCTCCGCTATATGCTTTATGTATTACTCTTG
>JAZLBM010000128.1:0-4534 GCA_045613705.1 Eubacteriales bacterium
ATTGATTTTGTTTGCGGCTGTGCATAAACACCTTCTACAAAAGGATTTTATCAATTTTGAAATTGCAAAATCTATTGTAGGGACAGTCGAGGACGCCTGTCCCTACAATGTTTAGATCAAATTCGTTCGTTTGCAAATAGACATAACACACCGATAAACATCAATTTATCCATCAAATTTTGATTTATCGGTGAGTTTGATGGTACGAAATGGCGTCGTACAAACCCGTAGGGCGGGGGCTTGCTCCCGCCGTAACAACCGATAAACCGCACATTTTCGGCGGCACCAAGGCACCGCCCTACAAGGGTACGGTTCGCGCCATTTTGTTCGTGCGAACACACCGACAAACATCAATTTACCATCTCACAAAAAAACAACCGCAGACGGCGTCTGCGGTTGTGATGCTTTTTGATTAGCCCTCGAGGTAGATAACCACCTTGCGGTTGTTCTCGGAGCCGATGGAGTTGGTGGAAACACCCTTGATGTTCTGCACCTCGGAGTGGATGATGCGGCGCTCATAGGGGTTCATGGGCTCAAGCATAACGCTCTTCTTGTACTTGATAACGCGGTCTGCCATTCTGCGGGCAAGGGCACGAAGTGCCTCCTCGCGCTTTGCACGGTAGCCCTCGATGTCGATGGTGATCTTCACGAAGTCGCGCTTCTCACCCTCGGTCTTCTGGTTAGCGGCAAGGTTTACAAGGTACTGAAGGGAGTCCATAGTCTCGCCGTGGTGACCGATGAGGGCACCAACGTTCTTACCGTCGATGTTGATCTGCTTGTCAGCGTTCTCAACGTCAACGAGGGTCACGGTAGCCTCGATCTGCATATCGGCAAGGATGCGCTCAACGAAGTCGCGAGCGATCTCGATTCCGTTCTGGGTATAGGTTACGTGAAGGGTAGCGGGGGTAGCACCGAGACCGAGGAAGCCCTTCTTCTCCTTCTCGATTACTTCGTAAGAAAGAGCCTCAACAGCAACGCCAAGCTTCTCTGCGGCCTCTGCCAGCGCAAGCTCGGTGGTCTTGGCTGTAATAGTAAGTTCCTTTTTCATTCTGTATATCTCCGTTTATTCGTTGTCGTTCTTTGCTTCTTCGACGGGCGCTTCGGTCTTATCGTCGTCCTTCAGAGGTGCCTGTGCGATGAGGGAATTGCCCTCCTTGGGAGCGGCTTCCTTCTTGGGTGCGGGCTTTTTCTCTGCGGGTGCGGGGGTCTCGTCATCCTCTGCATCGATGTAGTGCAGGGAACGGGGCTTCTCGCCGCTGGGAGTGTAGTCACGGGTGGGTTGACCCTTGGTCTTTCCCTTCATTTCCTTCTCCGCGGCCTTGTAATCCTCCTCCGTGAAGGTGGGAACAGGGATGACGCGGCTCATGATGAACTGCTTTACGGTGGAAAGGATGCTCTTGAAGATCCAGTATACGCCGATAGCGGCGGGTACCATAAAGGAGATCCATACGCTCATCAGAGGCATGGAGAAGTCCATGATCTTGTTGGAGCAGCCCGCCTGAGGATCGTTTGCGGTGGTGGGCTGATAGGTCAGCTTACGGGTCAGCTTCATGCTGGCAAAGTAGACACCGAAGGTGAGAACGGGGATGAGCCAGAGCCAGCCGAACTTGTCAAGGCTGGGGGTGTCACCGAGGTTCAGGCCGAACATATTGAAGTCGGGTACCTTGTCCCAAACGGAGGACAGGCTCTCGAAGATGGCATTACCGTCGGTAACGGCCTCGGAGGTGTAGCTCTTGATGCCCTCAACGTAGGAGGGACCGCCGTTGCTCTTGATCTGGTTGATAAGACCAATGGTGTTACGGGTATCCAGCTTCAGCTCAAAGGTGGTGTTGACGTAATCGGCAAGACCCTGAACGTGCGCCTCGGTCATACCCATGATATAACGAAGGGGATTGATTACTACGCGATAAAGAATAATGATGATGGGGAACTGGATCAGGAGGGGGAGACAACCGCCCATAGGGTTGTAGCCTTCCTTTTGATACATCTCCTGGATCTCCTGTGCCATCTTCTGCTGCGTGGGCTGGTCGTTACGACCTGCATACTTCTTTCGAATGGCCATTTCCTTGGGACGCAGCTTGGCCTGCTTGATGGAATTTTTCTGCTGACGGATGCCGAAGGGGAGCATCAGAAGCTCAACGATGATGGCGAAAATGAAAAGCGCCACAACGTAGTTGCCCGTGACAGAGTCCAGCCAGCCGAGAAATTGACCAATGGCATTAAAAATAAAATCCATGGTTACGTTTACCGTCCGATAGGTGACGGTATGATTCCTCTCTTATGATTTTTCGTCGTTGTTCGGTTGCTTGTCCGCACCTTTACCCTTGCGGGGTCTTCGTTCGGGGACGGGGTCGTATCCTCCCGCGCAAAAAGGATTGCAGCGAAGAATGCGCCATACCGTCAGGGCAAGACCCACAAAAAAGCCACGTTTCTGAAATGCCTCAATGGCATAGGCGGAGCAGGTAGGTGTGAACCTACAAGTCGGGTTTCGTTTGAGGGGGGACAGTACCTTTTGATAAAAGCGTATGAGCCAGATACAAAGGTATTTCATTGCTGTATCATATGAAGCCTATGAAAGGCGGCGTGCAGCTCGCGGTAAACGTCATTGCTGGTCTTGTCCACGATATCGTTACGGGCACCGATGACGATCAGCTTTCCCGTGATGAGAGGGGTCTCCTCCTCCACACGGCGGAGCGCGGCACGGATGATGCGCTTGGCACGGTTACGCGCGACGGCGCCACCCAGCTTTTTGGAAACGGACAGACCGATGCGGTTGGTCCACTTCTTCTGGGGGTGAGCCAGCATTCGTTTCTTGGCGGCGTAATCGGTGAGCACGTGTACGGTGACAAGCTTGCCGATAAATCGGTCGCCTCGGCGAAATACCTTATTATAAAGATGGTTTTCTTTGATTGCTGAATGTTTCATTGTATAACAACCGTTCCGTAGTTTTGGTTTTTGTGAATGTTAAAAATGGGGAATGGAAGAAAAAAACCGCGATGCCATGGGAGCACTCACAACGTGAGTCGGAGCCCTGTTTCGGTCATCGACGGTTTTAGGTATGAGCCGCGAGGCTCTATCAATAGGTCAGTCTCTTTCTGCCTTTTGCGCGTCTTCTCTTAAGAACGTTTCTGCCGTCGGCAGTCTTCATTCTCTTTCTGAAGCCATGCTCCTTCTTTCTCTGACGCTTCTTGGGTTGGTAAGTTCTGAGCATTTTCTGCACCTCCTTGAATCTTTATCGGAAGCGTGTTGCTTTTCAGCCTTTTTACGCTTTTACACAATGACAAACCCTATTATATACACAAAAGGGTCGGTTTGTCAATAGTTTTTTAAATTTTTGTGGAAAAAAGATTGGTTTTTCGGTTTAACCCTCCAGATAACGGCAGGCAGCCAAGGCGGCGGAGGCACCGTCGGCGGTTGCGGTAGTTACCTGACGAATGGTCTTGGAGCGGCAGTCGCCTGCCACGAAAATGCCCGCGGTCTTGGTGACACAGGTCTCGTCGGAGGCAAAATAGCCGTAGTCGTTGAGGTCAGCAAGGGCAGAGAAGGGGGCATTGTTGGGAATGAGACCGATGGCGATGAACATGCCGTCGACAGTCAGCTCGTCCTCACAGCCGCAGTTGCTCTTGACACGAATGGCGCGGGGCTCGCCGTCGGATACAAGCTCTGTGACTACCGTGCCCATGATCAGCTCAACGTTGTCCTTCTCGCGAAGGCGATTCACGAGAGACGCCTCGCCCGTGAAGGTGTCAAGATTTTGGATCACGTATACCTTTTTACAGCCTTCGGAAAGGAGAAGCGCTTCCTGAAGAGCCGAGTTTCCTCCACCAATGACGGCAACCGTCATGTCACGGTAGAAGGCACCGTCACAAACGGCGCAGAAGGAGATGCCGTGTCCCACAAGCTCGTGCTCGCCCGCGAGTCCCAGCATACGGTGCTTAACGCCTGTGGCAAGGATCACGGCGCGCGCCTCAAATTCGCCACCCTCGCAGACAACGCGCTTCACGTCGCCCTCGTTGCGGATCTCGGTAACGGTATCCATTTCCACCTCGGCACCCTGCTCTAGCACTTGCTCGACCATCTTGTCGGCCAGCTCGTTGCCGCTGAGGCTGACGTATCCGGGGTAGTTTTCGATCTTGGGAGAATAGGTCATCTGACCGCCGAAGGTGGAGCGCTCGATGATCAGCACGCTCTTCTCGGCGCGTCTTGCATATAACGCGGCGGTAAGACCCGCAGGTCCCGCACCAACAACAATAATATCGTACATAGCCTGTCCCTTTCAAGGTGTGATATTCATACAATTTATTGTAACATAGGGGAAAAGATTTGTCAATAAAAATTGATGGGCGTGATAAATTGATGTTTATCGGTGTGTTATGTCTATTTGCAAACAAACGAATTTGATCTATCACTGTAGGGACAGGCGTCCTCGACTGTCCGCGACAAAGGATTTTGCAATTTCAAAATTGATGAAATCCTTTTGTGGAAGGTGTTTATGCACAGCCGCAAACAAAATCAATTCTCTTCGTTTTCGGAC
>JAZLBM010000129.1:0-3318 GCA_045613705.1 Eubacteriales bacterium
GGACATCCGCGAGGCACTGATGCTTTCGGATAAGGTGGTTGAGTTTGAGATCACCTCCAACCGTCCCGACTGTCTCTCCGTCATCGGTCTTGCCCGTGAAACGGCAGTTTCCTTCGACCGCGACTGGTCGCTCAACAAGCCCGTAGTCCGCGGCTGTGGCGACGGCGACAAGATCGAGAATCATCTCTCCGTCCGCATCGACGCACCCGACCTCTGCTACCGCTATGCGGCAAGAGTGGTCAAGAACGTAAAGATCGCTCCCTCTCCCCTTTGGCTCCGTATGCGCCTTCGCGCCTCCGGTGTCCGCCCCATCAACAACATCGTAGATATCACCAACTACGTAATGCTTGAATACGGCCAGCCTATGCACGCCTTCGACTACGCCCAGCTTGACGGCTCGGGAATCGTAGTAAGACGCGCCGCTGACGGCGAGGCCTTCAAGTCTCTTGACGATATCGATCACACCCTTGATAGCTCTATGCTGGTCATTGCTGACGAAAAGAAGGCGTGTGCCCTGGCAGGCATTATGGGCGGTGCCAACAGTGAGATCACCGAGAAGACCGCTACCGTTGTCTTCGAGAGCGCTTGCTTCTCCGGTCCCTCCGTTCGCGTTACCGCAAAGAAGAACGGTATGAGAACCGAGTCCTCCGCGCGTTTTGAGAAGGGTCTTGATCCCGAGAACTGTATGGCAGGTCTTGAGCGCGCTTGTGAGCTGGTTGAGCTTCTGGGTGCCGGTGACGTGGTTGACGGCGTTATCGACGTATACCCCACCAAGACCGAGCCCGCAACCCTTCCTCTTGAGGCAGACCGCATCAACAAGTTCCTCGGCGTAGAGCTTTCCGCAGACTATATGAAGGACGTTCTTCGCAAGCTGGAATTCAAGATCGACGGCGATACGCTCACCGCTCCCACCTTCCGCGCCGACATCGGTTGTATGAACGACGTGGCCGAGGAGATCATCCGTATCTACGGCTACAACAATATCAAGTCTACCTGCATCAACGCAGAGACTACCCAAGGCGGCAGAAATCCCCGTCAGCAGTTCGAGACGGATATTTCCGACTATCTGTGCGATATCGGCCTGAATGAGATCCAGACCTACTCCTTCATCAGCCCTAAGTATTACGATAAGATCCGTATGGCCGCCGACGACAGCCGCCGCAAGTCCATCGTGATCTCCAATCCTCTCGGTGAGGATACCAGCGTGATGCGTACCACCGCCCTTCCCTCTATGCTGGAGGTTCTGGCGCGTAACAGCAATATGGGTAACGAGAACGTGGCTCTCTATGAGATGGCAAGCACCTACATTCCCGACGCCGACCCCAAGAACCTTCCCGAGGAAGGCACCTCTCTTGTGATCGGTATGTACGGCAACGTGGACTTTTACCGTCTCAAGGGCGTTTGCGAGAACGTATTTGCCCTTGCGGGTGTCAGCGCATCCTACACCGCCCACAGCGAGGATAACGCTTTCCATCCCGGCCGCTGCGCGAAGGTTTCCGTAAACGGAACCGAGCTTGGCACCATCGGTCAGATCCATCCTCTGACCGCCGACAACTACGATATGGATATGCCCGTTTACGTGGCCGTTATCGATTTCAACAAGCTGTTCGCGGTTGCTAAGCAGGAAAAGCACTACACGCCCCTGCCCAAGTACCCCGCCTCCACCCGTGACTTCTCCTTCGTTTGCGAGGAGGCACTCGAGGTCGGAAGCATCTTCGAATCGGTCAAGAGAGCCGGCGGAAAGCTGGTTGAGGACGTAAAGCTGTTCGACATCTACCGCGGTGTTCAGGTTGGCGAGGGCAAGAAGAGCGTTTCTATCCGCGTGACCCTTCGTGCCGCAGACCGCACCCTCACCGTTGAGGAGACCGAAAAGGTTGCCCGTAAGATCCTCGGCGATCTTGAGCACAAGCTGGGCATCACCCTCAGATAAGGCTATGGAAAAGGCAAAGGTCGAACGCATCAACTATCTGGCACGTGAGTCCAAGGTCCGCGAGCTGACCGCAGAGGAAAAGGCCGAGCAGGCAGAGCTTCGTCAGGAGTATCTTGCCGACATCCGAGCCTCCTTCGGCGGTATGCTGGACAACACCGTCATCAAGCGCCCCGACGGATCGGTGGAGAAGTTGAAGAAAAACAAATAACCCTATGTGCAAAATGCACATAGAACTTTATCAAAAACAAGGGTTTGAAATACATTGTCACAAAATTGATAATTTTTTCTCAAACCCTTGTATAATTCCCCAAAGTGTGATAAAATGTATAGGAATGGGCGAAAGCCCAATTAGTAAAAATTACGGAGGATTACTACAATGTCTGTTAAAGTTGCTATTAATGGATTCGGCCGTATCGGTCGTCTCGCATTCCGCCAGATGTTTGGCGCTGAGGGCTACGAGATCGTTGCTATCAACGACCTGACCAGCCCCTCCATGCTCGCTCACCTTCTCAAGTACGACACCGCTCAGGGTCGTTACGACGGTCACACCGTTGAGTCCAATGACGAGGCTGGAACCATCACCGTTGACGGCAAGACCCTTAAGATCTACGCTGAGAAGGACGCTAACAACTGTCCTTGGGGCGAGCTGGGTGTTGACGTAGTTCTTGAGTGCACCGGCTTCTACACCACCAAGGAGAAGTCCATGGCTCACATCAATGCAGGCGCAAAGAAGGTTGTTATCTCTGCTCCCGCTGACAAGGAGACCAAGACTGTCGTTTACAGCGTAAACGAGGGTATCCTTAACAAGGATGACCAGATCATCTCTGCTGCTTCCTGTACCACCAACTGCCTGGCTCCTATGGCTAAGGCTCTCAACGATTATGCTGCTATCCAGTCCGGTATCATGACCACCGTTCATGCATACACCGGTGACCAGATGATCCTTGACGGTCCCCACAGAAAGGGTGACTTCCGCCGTGCACGTGCAGGCGCTCAGAACATCGTTCCCAACTCTACCGGTGCTGCTAAGGCAATCGGTCTTGTTATCCCCGAGCTCAGCGGTAAGCTGATCGGTTCCGCTCAGAGAGTTCCCACCTGCACCGGTTCCACCACTATCCTGGTTGCCGTTGTTAAGGGCAAGGACGTTTCTGTTGAGGGCATCAATGCTGCTATGAAGGCTGCATCTTCTGCTTCCTTCGGCTACAACGAGGACGCTATCGTTTCCGGAGTAAACAACGATACTCTTACTGCTGAAGACAAGATCATCTCCGCAGCTTCTTGTACCACCAACTGCTTGGCTCCCATGGCTAAGGCTCTCAATGACTACGCTCCCATCCAGTCCGGTATCATGACCACTGTTCATGCTTACACCGGTGACCAGATGATCC
>JAZLBM010000130.1:0-4791 GCA_045613705.1 Eubacteriales bacterium
GAGATGCGCGATTAGCACTTGCCATATCAAGGCGCAAAAGATTTTGTTGCGCGGGCTCCCTCAGTCGCGTTCCGCGCCAGCTCCCTCCCGGAGGGAGCCTTACAGAGCGACTGCGAACATGCCGATAAATCAAAATTTGAAAACTCAAACAAAAAAACCGCAGGGAGGTCTGCGGTTGAATTTGTATGTGGTTTTATGGATGGTCGTTACGGCTTTTTGAAGATGAAAAATTTACTGACCACGTAATTCAGCACCGTGATGATCACGTTGGAGACAAGCTTCCAAAGCACGCTGTTGCCCGCAAGGAGATCCACCGCGATCCACATAATGAGAACGTCAAGAAGTCCCGTCGCCACGCGGCAGGAGAAGAAGGAGACAAGCTCGAAAAGTCCCTTCCCCGCCCTCTCGCGGCTCTCGAAGACCACCAGCTTATTGGTGACGAAGGCCACGATGACCGCCGCAAGCCACGCCACGATGGTGGAGGGCACGTTGGGCACCCCAAGAATCTCGTAAAGCACGGTGTAGCACACGGTGTTGAGGATCATGGTGCACACGCCGAAGAACAGATACCAGAAGATCTGTCGGTATTTTTGATAGAGAGATTTCAGATCCATATCAGCCTCCGAGCCCAAAGAAGGCGGCCACCTCGGCCACACGGTGGGGCGAGGACACGTTCACGCGGTAGAGCGCCAAGAGGAAAGAGGTCGTCACCGTCTGCGCCGAAAGCACCGCCGTTGCCGCCACAAGGGCGCGGCGAAGCCGATTGTCGGCGGCTTCATACCAGATGCCCACGGCAAGGTAAGCACCGATGCCCATCAAGAAGTAGATATCCATACGGTAGCGCTCCAGAAGATAGGGGCTCCACATCACGTCAAGGGCGGTGATAACAAGCACCGACACAAGAAGCCCGAGCATAAGAAGCGAAAGCTTGTGCTTTTTCATGGCGCGGAAGGCACGGGGGTCGGCAAGACCCAAGGAAAGATAGAGGATAGGAAAATGGATGAGCACGCCACCCGTGCGGAGATAGGGGAAGGCGTCGGTGGTACCGTTCGCGTCGAAGAGCTGTTCCCCGATTCCCCGAAGAATGCGCAGAAGCATCTCGCCGTTAAGAGTGACGCTGTAATTCGACTGGTCTGCCACCGTCAGCTGATAGGCCTGCCCGAACTCGAAGGGATCGTCGAAGCGGACGTAGTTATACAGCATCAGCGCCACGCCCACCGCAAGGTACGGAAGGGCGGCGAGGCACAGCTTGCCCAAAAGCCGCGCGGTGAATTTGCGCTCCCGAAGGAACACGACGAGGGCGGGGATCACCAGAAGGTTAGCAAGAGCGATGGGGGGGCGGCATCCGAAGGCGAGTGCCCCGAAAAGCGCGCCCACGGCGGCAAGAGCGATCTGTCGATTCTCTCTCGTTTCCACCCACACGGCGCGGACGAAGAAATAGAGGCTCCATATCATCAGCATGATGGCGGCAGTGATGGCGGTGCAATAGAGCGCCGGCTCCACCGAGGCGTACCAGATGCTCGTGGCCGAAAATGCCACCGAAAGGCAAAGGTAGGTGCCGTGGGGCAAGGACGGGAAAAAGCGGCGGCGCAAAAGGTCAAAGAGCACGAAGATGCCGATGATCGCCGCGGCGGCAAGGGTGGCCGTTCCGCGGAAGGTGGTCAGCGACTCGCCCGTCAGCACCCGATAGGGCAAAAAGACGAGAAAGACGGGCACGATGCCGAAATACATGTAATATTCGCCCTCATAATAGGCGTGATCCCAATGGTAGTAGACCTTTGCGGCCTTGCGTGCCTCGGGATCGTAGGGATTTTCAAGGGACGCGAGGGAATCCTCGTCGCCGTAGTCAAAGGTGATGCGACCGTCGAGAATGGCCTCTGCCATCAGCTCGTATTGGTTGCGGTGACCGGGATTTTCTCCGTTCCAAAGGGGGAATTCTCCCATAGGAAGAAGGAGCGCCACCACGGTCAGAAACGCCACGAGGGCGGTGAGGATGCCTTGCAGCACCCCGCGTCGGGAAATATCAGTCACGGTTCTTCTCCTTCATAAGGTCAGAAAAGCGGTTATGGGCGGCGATACGGTGCATCTCAAAGTCCTGCTTATTCTTCTTGACGGCGCCCCCAAGCTGCAGACCCGTGAAGAAGGACAGAAGCGAGGCGATGGCCGTGAAGCCGCAGACGATGAGGGTCGGGAAACGGAGCACAAGACCCGTGCGGAGGTAGTCAAGAAGGACGGGCACGAAGAAGCCCAAGGCAAGCGCCATCAGCGCCGCCGCGATCCAGCCGAAGAAGGAGGCGGGCTTGTAGGTGCGGTGCAGACCCGTGATGGTGCGAAGCACGCGGAAGCCGTCGCGCACCGTGTTCAGCTTGGATACGCTTCCCTCAGGGCGGTCGCGGTAGGGGGTCACCACGTGGTCGATCTTCATATTTTTATCAAGAGCGTGGATGGTCATCTCCGTCTCGATCTCAAAGCCCGCGGAAAGCACGGGGAAGGTCTTGACAAACTCGTAGCTGAAGGCGCGGCAGCCCGTCATCACGTCTCGGATGTCGGAGCGGAAGAGGGTGTTGATGGAGAAGCGCACGAGGCTGTTGCCGAAATTGTGGAACGCCCGCTTGTTTTCGGTGAAGTAGGTGGAGGACAGGCGGTCGCCGATGACCATGTCCGCACCGCGGCGGCGCACAAGCTCCACCATCTCCCGCGCACAGTCGGGGGGATAGGTGTCGTCGCCGTCTACCATCAGGTAGACCTCCGCGTCGATCTCGCGGAACATACGGCGGATCACGTTGCCCTTGCCTTGGCTGTATTCGTAGCGCACGACCGCCCCCGCCTCGCGGGCCAGCACGTCGGTGCCGTCCGACGAGTTGTTGTCGTAGACGTATACGGTGGCGTCGGGAAGGGCGCGCATCCAGTCGTCTACCACCTTGGCAACCGTGGCACTTTCGTTATAGCAAGGAATCAATACGGCGATGTTATCCATTGTCTTTCTCCTTTGGTTCTTGTTTTGGATGTTTTCAAATTTTGATTGGTCGGTGGGTTTGATATGGCTAAGCGGAAACGAAACCGTACCCACATAACCGTAGGGACAGGCGTCCTCGACTGTCCGAAAACGAAGAGAATTGATTTTGTTTGCGGCTGTGCATAAACACCTTTTACAAAAGGATTTTATCAATTTTGAAATTGCAAAATCCTTTGTCGCGGACAGTCGAGGACGCCTGTCCCTACAATGTTTAGATCAAATTCGTTCGTTTGCGGATAGAAATAACACACCGATAAACATCAATTTATCACTTACTCGATATATTCGTTCAGCACGTCGGCGGCTTCGGCGAGATATTTGGCGAAGGTGGAGCGCATTTGTGCGGGAATCTTCCCCGCGCTCACTTCATAGTTCAGCAAGCCGTCAAAGCCCGCAAGGGCAAGCCCGTGCATCGCGTCGCGCCAGTTGACCGTGCCCATAAAGGGTGCCAGATGCTCGTCCTCAATGCCGTCGTTATCGTTGACGTGAAGCACACAGAGACGCTTGCCCACGTATGCCAGCGCCTCGGACTGACAAAAGCCCACCGTGTTGGCGTGCCCAAAGTCCCAGCAGATGCCGATACCAAGGGTGTCGGCAACCTCGCAAAGCTCCTCGGGCTCCTGACAGTAGCGGTGACTCGACACCACCGACGGAACGACGCGCATATTCTCCACCGCAAGGGACAGACCGACCCTTTCGGCGTGCTCGACGAAGGGCGCGAGGTTGCCGAGAACGAAATCCCGCTGCTCGGTGCGATTGTATGCCTTCATGGAAAGGGACGGTGCCACGGGGTGCAGCACCGCGTGGCTGACGCCAAGTGCCGATGCCGCGTCGATAGCGCGGTGCATTTTTTCGGCAAAGGCGGTCAGAACCGCCTCGTTTTTCTGAGGATTGCCATTGAGAAACGGCAAATGGCAGAGCTCGATGCCAAGACCCACCTCGGCGGAAGCGGCAAGGATGCCCTCCGTCTGCTCTCGCCATCCGTCGGAGGCAAGATCAAGGTTCCCGATGCTGAGATCCGCCGCGTCAAAGCCGTTTTCCTTATGGAACACAAGCCCCGCGCGGACATAGTCCACCAGATTCTCTCTCGAATAGTTATGCAGCGTCAGCGACGCACTCTTTCGTAACAGTTTCATATCATGTCCTCTTTCAATGGATAAATGTTTATCGCGCCGGCGCGCGAAGTGCAGAATGCAGAGTGCAGAGTTATAAATTGATGTTTAGCGGTGAGTTCGCACAAACAAAATGGCGCGAATCGTACCTTGTAGGGCGGTGCCTTGGTGCCGCCGAAAATGTGCGGTTTATCGGTTGTTGCGGCGGGAGCAAGCCCCCGCCCTACGGGTTTGTGCGAAAACCAAACATACCGCTAAATCAAAATTTGAAGATCTTACTTATACTCCTCCAGGATCTCGGCGAGGAGGAGGGGGTCGTCGGTCATAATGCAATCGACGCCCATTTCGATAAGCATACGCATATCATCGGGGTCATTGATGGTCCAATACTGCACCGCAATGCCTCTGCGATGTGCGCGCTTAACCAGTGTCGCATTGTCCAGCGGCACGTTGATACCCTTGACGTCATAGGCAAGCGGAATTTGCAGGCAGGCAAAATCACTTTGATCAAACAAATTGACGCCCAGATATTGGGTGACAATAAACGAAGCTGCAGAGCCCTCGGGTGCACCGCGCAGCAGCTCGGGATACTGCTCGCGCAGCTCCTGCTCAATTTCATCGTTGAACGTGCCGATCACCATGTGATCCTTGTATGCAGGATAC
>JAZLBM010000131.1:0-2245 GCA_045613705.1 Eubacteriales bacterium
ACACGGTTACCCTCGTAGATATCGCCCGTGAAGATATCGGTCCATCTTCCCTCGGGGATCCATACCTTAACGGTAGCAAGCCCCTTTGCGCCCGCCTTCTTGGTGATAGGAGCGACGATAAGCTGACCGCCGAACATATACTGATTGGGGCACTTATAGGCCTCAGTACAGTTCGGATATTCATAGTACATAGGCTCAACGAGCGCTGTGCCTTCCTTATGATTCTTAATTGCGGCGCTGTAAATATAGGGAATCATCTTGTGACGCAAACGCAGGAAGCGCTCGGCAACGGCACCCGTTCCGTTCACATATGCCCAAGGCTCCTTGGTATTCGTTTCCTGCTTGGAGGAATGGAGACGGTTGATGGGGCTGAACACGCCGAATTGCACGTACCGGAGATACAGCTCATCGTCCTTGATACCGTGATAGTGACCGCCGATATCGTGGCTCCACCAAGTGTAACCTACATTGGAGGCGGTGGACGTAAAGTAAGGAATATAGTCAAGAGACGCCCATTCCATATGGGTATCGCCCGAAAATCCGAGAGGATATCTGTGAGAACCTACACCCGAGTAGCGGGAAAGAATCAGGGGTTCGTGCTCAAGTCCGTTATCAAGATAATGATAATGGTTCAGCGACCACAGAGGATCAAGTCCCACAACGGCAGAGGTGGTTCCCTGCTGCCAGTCGATCCACCAGAAGTGAACGCCGTCGTGCTCATAGGGCTTGTGCATGATCTTGAAGTAGTTATTGATGAAGTTGTCATCGGTGATATTGAAGGGAATGACGTGCTTGCTTGCGGGATCCACGCCCATAGCCCTTGCCATCTCCTCATAGCAATCCTCAAAGAAGCTGACGCCCTCGGCAGGGTGAAGATTCAGCGTGATCTTGAGGTTGCGTTCCTGGATCTTTTTCAAAAAGGCCTTGTAGTCGGGGAAAAGATGCTTGTTCCAGCTATATCCTGTCCATCCACGGGTGCTTCCGTAAACCTCGGGATTGTTGGCCTCCTCCTCGGTAAGACCAAACTCCTCCACAATTTTGGATGAATAGTGCCAGTCCATATCAATGGTGGCTACCGTCAAGGGAATGTTCGCCTTTTCAAACTTGTCCAGAAGATGCAGGTAGGACTTGTCGGTATATTCGTAGTAACGGCTCCACCAGTTTCCAAGGGCGTACTTGGGAATCTTTGGAGCAGGTCCGGAAATGGTATAAAGGGCGTTTACAGCCGCACGGTAATCGGTTCCGTAAGCGAACACGTAAATATCAAGAGCGGTTTCTCTTCTCTCGTGGATCTTGCCGTCTGCGCCCAAAATCAGTGACTTGGTATCATCTACCACAGCAACACCGCTTCGGGACACGACACCTGTCTCAAGGTGAATATCGTATTCCACACCCTTGTGATTATAGTGGCTTCCGTTACATCCGTCAAGCGTGCGGTAGGTTCCCATAAGGTTGCCGTCATTATTCAGCTTAACGCGACGGCGTCCGAAAAGAACGTAACTGTCCTCAATATTCTCGGCAAGAACCAAGGTCACCTTCTCGGTCTTTATTTTCAAAAGTGCACCTTCGCGGCGAACCGAAAACTTCTGCTTCGGCATATTGCGGAACCAGACAGACTGGGTCGCCTCATCGGTAAACTGTCCGTTCTCATCCTTTTCGACGCGGAACAGTCTGTCGGCAAGAACCGTCACACGGTAGTTACCAAAGCGTACGATATTGGCCTTATCTGCCACAGGGAAACACTTTACGATCAAATGCTGGTCTAACATAACGTCCTCCGTTTGATTTATTCACCTTATGATACCATTTTCTTTGCGGTTTGTAAAGATTTTCCGAGAAATCTCTTGACTTTTTTTATTTTGGGAGTATACTGTAGAGGTTGAATTTTTTGAGAGGTTTTTATGACGAAGATCAAACGGTTTCTCGGGAGCAATCCCGTTCTTATCATTGCGGCGGTTCTCGCCGTCCTCACCTGCTTTTTAATAAAGCCCGATAGCGAGTATATCGGATATTTTGACTTCAAGACGCTTGCCTGTCTCTTTTGTACGCTTGCGGTGGTTTGCACCCTGAAGAACATTCGCTTCTTCACGATCCTTGCGCGAAGCATCATTCACGCCACGGGCAATCTTCGAAGCGCCGTCACAGCCCTTGTGTTCATTACCTTCTTCGGCTCTATGCTGATCGCAAACGACATGGCACTGCTCACCTTCCTTCCCCTCGGATACTTCATTCTCCACACCACAAA
>JAZLBM010000132.1:0-19504 GCA_045613705.1 Eubacteriales bacterium
AGATGAGCGAATAGCACTTGCCATATCAAGGCGCAAAAGATTTTGTTGCGCGGGCTCCCTCAGTCGCGTTCCGCGCCAGCTCCCTCCCGGAGGGAGCCTTACAGAGCGACTGCGAACATGCCGATAAATCAAAATTTGAATCACCGGTTTCGGTTATTTTTCCGCACCCGTCGTGTTGTCTGCCGCGCCGGAATAATAGACGATGGCGCTCTCAATGGGTTCGTTGCCCGCCCCCACGTGGATCTTGCGGTAGGCACTCACGCCGCCCTCATAGTAGACCGCCTTGATGGTGTCGCAATTGTAAAACGCCATGGTGCGGATCTCGGCAACAAGCGTTCCAAGAGAAACGCTGCTCACCCGTTTGCCCATAGGACAGGTAATGAGCGTCTTCATTTCCTTATCGTAAAGGATGCCGTCGATATCGCAATACATTTCGTTGCCCACGTCCACCGTAATGTTTTCAAGATCCCGACAGAAGGCGAAAGCAAAATCCCCCACCGCTTCCACCTCGGCGGGAAGGAGCGCGTTCACAAGTCCGCTTCCGTAAAAGGCGTATTCACCTATGTAGCGAATGGCGGAATTGATCTCAATGGACTTGAGGTAGGTGCATCCGCGGAAGGCATAAGCGCCGATACCGATGACCACGTCACCCGCGGGGCTACTGTGGGGCAGGATCACGAAGCTGTCAAGACAGCTTCCCATCCCCGACACGTAGCAGGTACCGTTTCCGTTGCTTGTGAAGATCAATCCCTCGCTGGCCACTACCTCGGGCTCGGGCACGGTCTCGACCTCCGTTTCGGGTACTTCGGTCTCGGGGGCGACCTCCGTCTCGGATTCCACGGTCTCGGTGCCCTCCGTTTCTTCGCCCTCGGCCATGGCAGGCAGGTTCTCCTCCTCGCGGTTGGCAACCGTCATAGCCACCAGCAGACCGCACATGATCAGCACCAAAAGAACCGTGACGATGCGGTACGCCATCTTTACTTTTTCCTGTTTCATATTCTCATTCCTTTCTTTTTTGTGTAGCCTAAGCGGACTCGCTTCGGCCACTTGGTATCCTTGATTATACCGATTTTCCGTCCCTTGTCAAAGCCATTCGCTCGACCCGTTCCGGCATTTGATGGCAGTCCGCTTCATTATCCCCAACGCCCCGTCAAGGGTCGGCAGAATACGCGCTCGCATTCCATCGAAAGCGCTATGATTTTGCGATGGAAAATTTTTCACCCGCGCCCCCTGCGCCCGATTGACATTTCTTCATTCCTGTGGTATCATAATAAGGAATTTTACGGAAGGAGGCGCTTATGGGAGCTATCAAAATCGGAAATTATACGCTTCGGCACGGACTGTTCCTTGCCCCCCTCGCAGGCGTGAGCGACCGCGCCTTCCGTGACGTGTGCCGCGTCGAGGGTGCCGAATACACCGTCAGCGAGATGGTGTCGGCCAAGGCTCTTTGCTACGAGCAGCGCACAAAAAAAGAAGACGCCCCCACAAAGACCGCGCCCCTGGCGTCGGTCTACGAGAGCGAAATGCCTATGGCCATCCAGCTTTTCGGCTGTGAGCCCGATTTTATGGCCGAGGCGGCACGTCTGATTGAAGAAATGAGCTATCGAGGCTGCACCAGCAACACACCGCCTGCCGCCATCGATATCAATATGGGTTGCCCCGTGCACAAGATCGTGGGCAACGGCGAGGGCAGTGCCCTTATGAAAAATCCCGCGCTTGCCGCCGACATCGTTCGCGCGGTTTGCCGCGCCGTTTCCCTTCCCGTCACGGTCAAGATCCGCGCAGGCTGGGATGCCGACAGCATCAACGCCCCCGAGATGGCCAAGCGTCTTGAGGATGCAGGGGCCGCTCTCATTGCCGTCCACGGACGAACGAGAGCGCAGATGTACGCCCCCTCTGCCGACCTTGGGGTCATCGCCGACGTGAAGAAAAGCGTTTCCGTGCCCGTGGTGGGCAACGGCGACATCCTCTCGGCCGCCGACGCCATCCGTATGTACGAGCAAACGGGATGCGACGGCGTTATGATCGCCCGCGGCGCACTTGGCAACCCCTGGCTGTTTGCCGAGATCCGAGCCCTGCTGGACGGCGGCGTCTACACGCCTCCCACACTTGCAGAGCGTATGGAGACCGCCCTCTCCCAGATCGCCTTTATGGTGGAAGAAAAGGGCGAGCGCATCGCTATGGCCGAGGCACGCAAGCATCTCTCCTGGTATATCAAGGGCATTGACGGCGCCGCCGCGGCGCGTCTTGCCATCAACACCGCAAGCACCCTTGCGGAAATGACCGAGATCCTTCGCGATCTTGCGGCAGGAGGCGAGCAATGAGCGCCATCAATATTGTAAGTGCCGATACTACCCTTTCCCGCATCATCACCCTTGAGGCCGCCCGTCTTGGGCTTGAAGCCGTATGCTCCTCCGCCCCCCTTTCGGATCAGCCTCTGTATCTTCTGGATCTTGACACCTGTCAGAATCCCACGGTGCCCGAGGGCGCCACGGTGATCCTTCTTGCCGAAGGCGGAAAGGACAGTCTCCCCGTCGAATGGAGCGCACACGATGCGGTGGTGCTTGAGAAGCCTCTTCTTCTGGAGGAGCTTCGCTGGGTACTGACCCGTCCCTACCCCGCGTTCGTGATCAGGCCCGTCATCGAAAAGCCCGCGACGAAAAAGCCCCGCACGCGCAGAGAGAGCGGTCTGCGTCTTACCATCGACCACGAGGCAAGGACGGCAACCCTCACGGGAGGCGAGCCCGTCAAGCTTTCCGACACCGAATACAAGATCCTCTGCCTCTTGTACGAGCACCGGAATCAACCGGTTTCGGCAGAAATGGCCGCCGAAATTCTCGGCCCTGCCGATTCCAACAAATATAACGTCTATATCTGTTATCTTCGCAAAAAGCTGGAGCAAGGAAGCATTCGCCTCATCCGCACGGTAAGAGGCGGCGGCTATCTGCTTCAGGTCAAGTAAAGGAGCCTTTTATGAAGCTGATGTTTGCCTCCGATATCCACGGAGATTTTGCCTGCGCCGAAGCCACTCTTGAAAAATTCCGCGCGGAGGGCGCCGAAAAGCTGATCCTTCTTGGCGACCTTCTCTATCACGGTCCCCGTAACGATCTGCCCGCAGGCTACGCCCCCAAAAAGGTGATCGCCCTTCTCAACGAGAACAAAAATGATCTCGTCTGTGTCCGCGGCAACTGTGACACCGAGGTGGATCAGATGGTGCTGGAATTCCCCATTCTCGCCGACTATATGCTGATCTTTGAGCGTGGTCGCCGCTTCTTCATCACCCACGGACACCACTATAACACCACCACGCCTCCGCTTCTTGCCAACGGCGACGTCCTCATTCACGGACACACCCACGTGCTCACCGCCACCCCCTTCGGCGACGGTCTGACCTACCTCAACCCCGGCTCGGTCTCCCTGCCCAAGGAAAACAATCCGCCCTCTTATATGATCTATGAGGACGGAAAATTTGAGATCAAGGATTTCGAGGAGAACGTGTTGGCCTCCCACACGTTATAAACAACGAAAAAAAGCCGTTGCCCATCGGGCAACGGCTTATACTTTTTTCTTATTTCTCGTCAAGCGCCTTGAGGTCATCCTCATCAACGACGCAAGCAAACTTTTCGTGGCATGCGGGGCAAACCAGATCCTCGGGATCGATGCTCTCGTCGAAGCAAACTACCTCGCCGCAAGAGGGACACTCGATCTCAAAGTACTCGTCGTCCTCATCATCCTCACAATCGCAATCACAGTCGCAATCGCAGCAATCACAATCGCAATCGCAATCACAGTCACAGCAGTCGCAATCGCAATCGTCATACTCCTCGTCCTCTTCCATGAGGTACTCCTCTACGTCGCCAAGATCCTCGTCGATCTCCTCGATGTAGTCGTTCAGCTCCTCAACGGCCTCATCAAGAACGCTGATGTCCTTTGCCATCTCATCAACAAGATCGATAAGAGCGGCAATCAGCTTGCCCTCGGCGGTCTCCTTGTTATAGTTCAGACCGTCGGCAAGACCCTTCAGATAAGCAGTCTTTTCAGTAAGATTCATATTCAATCTCCTTTCGGTGGTCAAATAGAATAATTCAATTATGCGCGGGACAGATACTCGCCGGTTCTGGTGTCGATCTTAAGAACCTCACCCTCGTTGATGAAGAGAGGAACCTTGATCTCAGCGCCGGTCTCAAGGGTTGCGGGCTTGAGAGTGTTGGTTGCGGTGTTACCTGCAAAGCCGGGATCGGTTGCGGTAACGGCAAGCTCTACGAATGTGGGAGGCTCTACGCCGAATACGTTACCCTTGTAGGAAACGATCTTAACCATCATCTCTTCCTTAACGAACTTGAAGTTGTCGGGAAGCTTGTCGCTGTTGAGGGGAAGCATATCATAGGTCTCAAGATCCATGAAATAGTACAGATCTCCGTCATTGTAGGAGTACTGCATATCCTTTCTCTCGATGTATGCGTTCTCAAACTTATCCGTGGGGTTGAAGGTCTTCTCGATAACGGAACCGGTGATAACGTTCTTCAGCTTGGTACGAACGAACGCTGCTCCCTTACCGGGCTTTACGTGCTGGAACTCAACGACCTGAAGTACGTTGCCCTGACCGTCGTCAAAGGTAATGCCGTTTTTGAAATCGCCTGCTACTACCATAATTAAAATCCTCCGATTTGTAAACAGATTTTTTGTTATAATTACGACTTATTATATCGCATTTTTTATTTTTTTGCAATAGGATTTCATAATATTTTTTGCTTTTTTTGTCTTTTTCGCAAAAATTTCGTTTTTGCGGGGTGAAAATTTCAATTTCGGTTGACAAAAAGAAGAAAAAGTATTACAATAATTATATATGTCCTATTATTGTTTTAACCGTTTAGGGGGTGATTTTCGTGATGAAAAGCATGACTGCCTTCGGCCGCGCAAAAGAAACGGTCGGTGGCAAGGACATCACGGTTGAGCTTCGCTCGGTCAACAGCCGATATTTTGACTGCAACGTCAAGATCTCCCGCGCCTTTTCCTATCTTGAGGAAAAGGTAAAGCCCTACTTACAGTCCCGTGGGATTGCCCGCGGCAAGCTGGACGTTTGGGTTGGCGTTGAGGTGACGGAGTCGCAGGGCGTGGAGATCTCTCTTGACGCCGCATATGCTAAGGGCTACGTTGACGCGCTTCGCCGACTTCGCGATGAATTTGAGCTTGCGGACGACATCAGCGTTATGCAGGTGGCTCGCAATCAGGATATCTTCTGTATCAAAAAGCCCGAGGAGGACGCCGAGTCCGACTGGCAGGACATCCTTTCTGTCCTTGCACCCGCCGTTGACCGCTTCCTCGCGGCAAGAGAGGCCGAGGGTGCCAACATCGAGCGCGACCTTTGTGAGAAGGTGGAAAATATCCGCGAGATCACAAAGACCATCTCTGCCCTGTCCGCCGCCGACGTGGAATCCTACGGCGAGAAGCTTCGCGCAAGACTTTCCCAGATGCTTTCCGACAACAAGATCGCCATCGACGAAAATCGCATCCTTACCGAGTGCGCCATCTTTGCCGATCGCGTGACCATCGACGAGGAGCTGGTTCGCCTCGGCTCTCACTTCGATGCCTTCACCAAGATGCTGGCATCCCGCGAGCCCGTGGGTCGAAAGATCGATTTCCTCATCCAGGAAATGAACCGTGAGATCAACACCATCGGCTCCAAGTGTCAGAACGCCGAGATCGCCCACCACGTGGTGCAGGTCAAGACCGAGATCGAAAAGATCCGCGAGCAGATACAAAATATCGAATAAGAGGAAACGGATATGAAATTTATCAACGTAGGCTTTGGAAATATGGTAGCGGCGGAACGCGTCGTTGCCCTGGCCAGCCCCGATTCCGCTCCCGTCAAGCGCCTGATCCAGGATGCGAAGGATGACGGTCGCGCCATCGACGTCACCTGCGGCAGACGTACCCGCTCGGTTATCGTGACCGACTCGGAGCACGTGATCCTGTCCGCCATTCAGACAGAAACCATCGCTAACCGTCTTGACGATAAGGATGACGGCATGGATGAGGAGGTTGAGGAAGAATAAGGTATGGCGACTGCAAAAAAAGGACTTCTCATCGTGGTTTCCGGTCCCGCCGGCAGCGGCAAGGGCACGGTAAACGGTGAGCTTATCAAAAAAGAAGGCTTTGCCTTCTCGGTCTCCGCGACCACAAGAGCACCCCGCCCCGGTGAGGTGGACGGCGTAAACTATTATTTCGTCACCCACGAGGAATTCGAACGCCGCCTTGCGGCAGGAGAAATGCTGGAATACACCCAGTATTGCGGCAACTACTACGGCACGCCTTTGCGCGAGGCCGAGGAGGTGCTTGCCCGCGGACAGAATCTCATTCTTGAGATCGAGGTCGAGGGCGCCATGAACGTCAAGGCCAAATACCCCGACGCGGTGCTCATTATGCTCCTCCCCCCTACGCACGCCATTCAGGAAGCGCGCCTTCGCGGCCGCGGCACCGAGACCGAGGAAAAGGTTCTTCTCCGTCTTGCCCGTACCCGTGAGGAGGGTAAGCTCTTCCATAAATACGACTACATCGTTTATAACTATGACAACAGAAGCGACGAAGCGGTAGCCGACATTCTTTCCATTGTCCGCTCCGAGCAGCTTCGGGCTTCCAGAAACCCCACGGCCGAGGCCGATTTCTTTGCTAACTGAACTATAAAATAAAATTTAGGAGATTGTTATGATTTACCCTACCTTCAGCGAACTTACCAAGGACCAGTTCAACAGATATCAGCTCGCACTTGCTACCGCAAAGTGTGCACGCATCGTAACCGATGAGTACGTACAGCAGCGCGAGGACGCAGAAAAGGCCATCGCCGGCGGCAAGGAGTCCGAAAGACCTATGCAGACTATGATCGACAAGGAGCTCAAGGACGAGAAGGCGGTCAAGATCGCCATCAACCGCATTCACAAGGGCGAGTACGCCATTGCAGAGATCGAGCCCACCGTTGAGGCACCCGAGGTCGAGACCGTCGAGGAGACCGAGGAATAAGATATCCGTCATATTGAAGTCGGCATTGCTCCGGGCAAACGGCACACGCCGCTTTGTCGGTCAATGCTGACTTTATTTTACTGCTAGCGAAAGGAGCGCGTCAATGTCAAAGGAATATTGCAAGGTCTACGTACTGGACGTTCCGTACGCCATTGACCGTCCCTACGATTATTTTCTCCCCCCCGATCTTCGGGAAAAGACCACCCGCGGCTCCTTCGTCACCGTGCCCTTCGGCGTGGGAAACCGCAAGCACTTAGCACTCGTTGTGTCGCTTGGAGACAAGCCCGACGGAGAGGGCTTTGCGGTAAAGCCTGTGCTTGCCGTCTGCCCCGATGCCCTTCATCTGGAGGACGAGAATCTTCGTCTGTGCGAATTTATGAAGGAAATGACCCTCTGCACCTACGGAGACGCCATTCACGCCATGCTTCCCTCGGCGGCACTTTCCCGCTTTGAGGAACAGATATCCGCCACCGATAAGCCTATGACAGAGGCTCCAAAGGGACTTGGCGCACAAGCACTTTTCGTATACGAGCAACTGAAGACGCGTCGCCAGGTATCTATGACCGCCCTGCGCACGAAATTCGGTGCGAAGGCCGAGGCCACCGTCCGCAAGCTTTGCGAGGCAGGCTACGCCACCCGTGAGATGGAGGTCAAAAACACCGAGGCGGGTGTGGCAAGCTACACCTGCCGCCTTACGGCAGATGAGCAGACGCTTCGCGCCGCTCTCTTTTCCAAAAGCGATCCCGACGTTCCCCGTTCTCCCAAGCAATGGGCCATTGCCGCGGCGCTTCTTGAGCACGGCGATATGGTGGAGGACGATCTCTTGAAGGCGGCGAAGGCCACGCGCCAGCAGCTAAATGCCCTTATCACAAGAGGCTTCGTGGCTCTTGACAAGGAGATCACCTATCGCATTCCCTACGAGCTGCCCGAAAATCCCTCAAACGAGGCCATCAAGCTCAACGACGAGCAACAAGCCGCCTACGATTCCCTTTCCGAAATGCTTCGGTCGGGTGAGCCCCGTGCGGCTCTTCTGTACGGCGTAACGGGAAGCGGCAAGACAAGCGTTATGCTTTCCACCATTGACCTGTCCCTTTCTCTTGGGCGCGGCGTCATCGTGATGCTACCCGAGATCGCCCTGACACCCCAGACCCTCGGTATCTTCTGCGCCCGATACGGCGACCGTGTGGCCGTCATTCACTCTGCCCTCTCCCAGGGCGAGCGCATCGACGCCTACACCCGCATCAAAAACGGAGACGCCGACGTGGTCATCGGCACCCGCTCCGCCGTCTTTGCTCCCGTGAGAAATCTCGGCATGATCATTATGGACGAGGAGCAGGAGCACACCTACAAATCCGACACCAATCCCAAATATCACGCCCGTGACATCGCCCGTTTCCGCGCCGTCGAGAACAAGGCTCTTATGCTTTTAGCATCGGCCACCCCCTCGGTGGAAAGCTATCAGAAGGCAATGGAGGGCAAATATACACTCTTGACGCTAAAGAAGCGTTACGGTGGGGCAAAGCTCCCCGAGGTCACCATCGCCGATATGCGCGAGGAGGTGCGATCGGGCAACGTGACCCCCATCGGTCAGACGTTGGCAAAGGCGCTTGTGAAGAACGCCGACACCAAAGAGCAATCGGTGCTTTTCCTGAACCGCCGCGGTTACAACAACTACGTTTCCTGTCGCAAGTGCGGCAAAGCGGTGTCCTGCCCCCGTTGCAGTGTCTCTATGACCTATCACACCAAAAAAGGAAGCTATGACGAGGGCACCCTCGTCTGCCACTGGTGCGGTATGCGGTCGCCCTTGCCCAAGGTCTGTCCCGAGTGCGGATCGGAGCATATCAGCTTCATCGGCTACGGTACCCAGCGCGTGGAGCAGGATCTGTCAGAGCTTCTGCCCACCTCACGCATCCTTCGTATGGACACCGACACCACCGCAAAAAAGAACGCCTACGGCGAGCTTCTCGGCACCTTCCGCCGCCACGAGGCCGACGTGCTCCTCGGCACCCAGATGGTGACCAAGGGACACGATTTCCCCGACGTGACACTCGTGGGCATTCTCTTGGCCGACGCCTCCCTTTATCTTGACGATTTTCGCGCCGCCGAGCGCACCTTCGCCCTCCTGACACAGGTCATCGGACGGGCGGGACGGGCGAAAAAGGCGGGACGCGCCATTATTCAGACCAATAACCCCGATCACGAGATCATCCGCCTTGCCTGCAAGCAGGACTACGAAAGCTTCTTCGCAAGAGAGATCAAGCTCCGCAAGATCCTTTCCTTCCCGCCCTTCTGCGACATCGTTCTCTTAAACATCGTGTCCGAGAGCGAGACGGAGCTGGCCCTCGCCTGCAAGCGATTGTACGACGATTTCCGTGCCAGTGCCATGAAGGACTACGCCGACCTGCCTATGGTGGTATTCGGTCCTTTCGAGGCGCCCGTCTACCGCGTGGACGGCAAATACCGTATGCGAATGGTCATCAAATGCCGCTTAAACAAGCGTACCCGTTCCCTTTTCTCGGGACTTCTTACCGACTTCAGCCGACGCGCTAAGGGAAAGACCTCCCTTTCCATCGACTTTAATCCCACTAACCTTTAAGAGAGGAATCTTATTATGGCTAAACTGAACATTATTAAATACGGAGACGAGACCCTCCGCAAGGTCTCCCGCGAGGTAACCGAGATCACCCCTCGCATCCTTACCCTTCTTGACGATATGGTGGAGACCATGCACGAGGCTAACGGCTGCGGTCTTGCCGCCCCCCAGGTTGGCGTTCTGCGCCGCATCGTTGTGGTTGAGACCGAGGAATCGGGTCTTATCGAGATGATCAATCCCCAGATCATCGCCTTCGCAGGCGAGCAGTATGAGCAGGAGGGCTGTCTGTCGGTGCCCGAGGAATGGCCCTACACCAAGCGCCCTATGCACGTTACCGTGCGCGCTATGAACCGCAACGGCGAGATCTTTGAGGTCAGCGGAAGCGAGCTCCTTGCACGCGCCTTCTGCCACGAGATCGACCACCTTGACGGCAAGCTGATGATCGACCGCAAGGCCCCTGCCGACAAGATCCCCCCCGAAGAGGAGCAGGAGGAGCGCAGAGTCGCAAGGAGACGCAGAAGATGAGAATTCTTTTTATGGGCACCCCCGACTTTGCCCTCTTTTCCCTCAAAGCCCTTTGCGAGGCAGGCGAGAATGTCATTGGTGTCGTCACTCAGCCCGATAAGCCCAAGGGACGCGGCTACACGTTAACGCCTCCCCCCGTAAAGGTATACGCCCTTGAGAAGGGACTTCCCGTTTATCAGCCCGCAACGCTTCGCGGTGAGGAGTTTGCCGCCCTTCTTGACACCCTGGCACCCGAGCTCATCGTGGTTGTGGCATACGGCAAGATCCTGCCCGAAAACGTAATCAACTACCCGAAATACGGATGCATCAACGTGCACGGCTCCCTTCTTCCCAAATACCGCGGCGCGGCACCCATGCAGCGCGCGATTATGGACGGCGACAAGGTCACGGGCATCACCACCATGTACATGGACGTGGGCCTTGACACGGGCGATATGCTTCTCAAGTCCCAGGTCGTCATTGAAGAAAACGACAATTTCGAGTCCATTCACGATAAGCTTGGCGCGTGTGGCGCCGAGACCCTGCTCCGCACGGTTGAGGGTCTTAAAGCGGGAACGGTCGTCCGCGAAAAGCAGGACGATTCCCACTCCTCCTACGCCGCCAAGATCGAAAAGGCCGATTGCCTCATTGATTTTTCCAAGTCCGCCGAGGAGGTACACAACCAGATCCGCGGATTGTCCCCCATTCCCCTGTCCTTCACCCATACCGCCGACGGCAAGCTCTTAAAGGTAACCGAGGCAAGGATCGCCTCCCGCGAGGGTGCAAAGGGTGAAGCGGGCCGCGTTCTCTCTCTTGAGAACGGCATCGAGGTGGCCTGCGGAAGCGGCTCCGTCCTTCTTCTCGGCGTGCTTCCCGAGGGCAAGGGTCGTATGAGTGCCGCCGATTTCATCCGCGGTCGCAAGGTCGCCACGGGCGATATTTTGAAGTAATTATTAAGTCTATAAATTGATGTTTATCGGTGTTTTAAAGCCTTCCCTAAGATAGGGAAGGTGGCGGCGAAGCCGCCGGATGAGTGTGCGCTAATTCCGCGTGCCATAAGGCTTCGCACCCTCATCAGTCGCGTTCCGCGACAGCTTCTCCATCTTGGAGAAGCCTTTAAAAGACCCACCGATAAATCAAAATTTGAAATCATTCACAGAAAGGAGCCGTCATGAATCTTCGTAAGATTGCGCTGGATCTTTTGGATCTGCAGGAAAAAAGCGGACAATATTCCAATATCGCCGTGGACAACGCCGTGCGCCGCGAAGGGCTTGACGGCAAGGACAGCCGTCTTTTGTCGGCTCTTGTATACGGTGTTATCGAGCGCCGCATTACTCTTGACTTTATCATCGACAGTCTGTCCTCCCTTCCCCCCTCCAAAATTGAGCGCACCACGCGGAATATTCTGCGTATGGGTCTTTATCAGCTCATTTGGCTGGATCGCATCCCTGCCCACGCCGCCGTCAGCGAAAGCGTGTCCCTCTGCAACAAGCGGAGCCGTGGCTTCGTCAACGCCCTTCTGCGAGGCTTTGAGCGCAAGCGCGGTGACGATCTTGCGGCAAGCTTCGGCTTTCCCAAGAGGGAGCAGGATCCCATCGCCTATCTCAGCGTGACCTATTCCTATCCTACCGCTCTTTGCCGGAGATTCTGCGATATTTTCGGCTTTGACAAGACCGAGGATATCCTTCGCGCGTGGGAGAAAACGCCGCCCACCACTCTTCGCGTCAATCCCTTGAAGAATACGCGCGAAGAACTGTTTGCGGCACTTTCTGCTCGCGGTGTTGATGCGAGCCTCACCGCAAACGCCCCCAACGGCATCCGCACCCTTGGTGCTTCCCCCGCCGAATTGGGACTTGCGGAAGGTCTTTGCTTCGTGCAGGACGAGGCCTCCCAGATCTGCGTAGCCGCTCTTGGCGCGCGCCCCGGCGAGACGGTGCTTGACATCTGCGCGTGCCCCGGCTCCAAGAGCTTCGGCGCGGCACTGGATATGAACAACGAGGGACAGATCCTGTCCTTCGACCTTCACGAAAACAAGCTTTCCTTGATCACAAAGGGTGCCGAAGCTCTCGGTATCTCCATCATAAAGACCGCCGCGCGTGACGGTCGCGATTTTGATCCTGCCCTTGAAGGCAAGGCCGACCGCATCATCTGCGACGTGCCCTGCTCCGGTTTCGGTGTGGTTGCCAAAAAGCCCGAGATCCGCTACAAGGATCCCGCCGATTCCGCGGCTCTTCCCGACATTCAGCTTGCCATCCTCAAAAACGCCACCCGTTATCTGAAGGCGGGCGGCACGCTGGTCTATTCCACCTGCACCATTTTCCCCGAGGAAAACGAGCAAAACGTGGCGCGTTTCCTTGAAGGCACCCCCGATATGATCCCCTGCGACTTTACGGTGGGTAATATTTCTTCCAAAAACGGTATGCTCACGCTGCTCCCCTCGGAGCACGGCACCGACGGATTTTTCATTGCCAAATTTACAAGAAAGGAGTCGGCAAAGTAATGGAAAAAACCGATCTTCTTTCCCTTGAGCTTCACGAGCTGGAGTCCTTTATGGCCGAGCTCGGCGAGCCCAAATACCGCGCAAAGCAGCTCTTCACGCGTATGCATCGCGGCGTAGCCCCCGATGCCCTCACCAATATTTCCAAGGCCACCAAGGCAAAGCTGGCCGAGGTCGCCTTCTACAATCTCCCCACGGTGGAGCGCAAGCTTGTCTCCGCCCTTGACGGCACGGTCAAGTACCTGTTCCGTCTTGCCGACGGCAACTGTGTGGAGTCGGTCATTATGCGCTACGAACACGGCATCACCATCTGCATTTCGTCTCAGGTCGGTTGCCGTATGGGCTGTCGCTTCTGCGCCTCCACCATTGACGGAAAGGTGCGCGATCTTGCCCCCTCCGAGCTTCTGGGGCAGATCCTCGCCGCCACCCTTGATCTTGGGGAGCGCATCTCCAACATCGTTATGATGGGCATCGGCGAGCCTCTTGACAACTACGATAACGTGATCAAATTCCTTCGTCTTGTGGGACATCCCGACGGACTCAATATCGGCTACCGCCATATCTCTCTGTCCACCTGCGGTATCGTTCCCAAGATCCGCGCCCTGGCAAAGGAAGCCTTCCCCATCACCCTTTCCATCTCCCTTCACGCCGCCGATGACGAGACCCGCTCCGCCATCATGCCCGTAAACAACAAGTGGAACGTAGGGGAGCTTCTTGACGCCTGCCGTGAATATTACGACGTCACGGGACGGCGCATTTCCTTTGAATACACCCTCATTTCGGGTAAGAACGACTCCGAGGAGGCCGCGCGACGCCTTGGCAAGGTGCTCAACCAAAAGCTCCGCCCCGAGCGCGGCGGTATGCCCATTCACGTCAATCTTATCCCCGTAAACGAGGTCAAGGAGCGGGATTTTGTCCGCTCCGATAAAAAGGCCATCGCCCTCTTTGCCGCAACGCTAGAAAAGCAAGGCATCCGCGCCACGGTGCGCCGCAAGCTGGGCTCCGACATCAACGCCTCCTGCGGTCAGCTTCGCCGTGAGACCGCAAGCAATCCACAGCAAGAAAGGGACACCCTATGAAGTATTTTGCCATCAGCGACGTGGGAAACGTCCGCAAGGTCAATGAGGATTCTTACAGCGTATCCTCTCTCGCCGACAACGCCCTGCTCGCCATCGTGTGCGACGGTATGGGCGGTCTTTCCTGCGGCGAGGTTGCCTCGTCTCTTGCCGTGGAGACCTTCCGCGAGACGGTGGAGCGCCTTTGCCGCGGTCGCGTCAAAAACGGCATTCTGACACTCTCCGATCGCGATGCCGATCTGATCCTTGCCAATTCCGCGGCCCGTGCCAACCGCGCAGTTATGGACTACCACCGCGCACACCCCGAGATCGCAAGCATGGGCTCCACCCTTGTGGCGGCTCTTATCGTGGATCTGGGCGGTGAGGCCTCGGTCAGTTGGGTCAGCCTTGGCGACAGCCGTATCTATACGGTGGATCACCGTGATATCCTTCAGGTCTCCCGCGACCACTCCTACGTGCAGTATCTGGTTGACACGGGCGAGATCACCTACGAGGAGGCCAAGCGCCACCCGAAGAGCAACGTCATTACCCGTGCCATCGGCATCGGCGACGATATCGAGCCCGACGTGGACACCTTCCCCCTCTCGGGCGAGGAATGCGCTATGACCCACGTCTTTCTCTGCACCGACGGCTTCTCCGGCTCGCTTGACGAGGACGATTGTATGAAAAAGATCAACGATCCCGCAAGGAGCGTGGAGGAAAAGGCCACCGAGCTTGTGGCTCACATCAAGGAGATCGACGGCTCGGACAACATCACCCTTGTGCTTATCGATTTAGGAGAAATTGCCCATGGAAAGCTTTGAGTCTTACATCGGGCAAAGCTTTGACGGAAAATATACCGTGATCAACGTCATCGGTGCCGGCGAGTATTCGGTGGTATTCGGTGCCTACGATACGGTGAACGACCGCACGGTCGCCCTCAAGATCCTGCGTCCCGAATACAACGAGGACGTCGTGGTCTCCGAGCGCTTTGCCACCGAGGTCAACATTCTGTCTCTTTTGTCCCATCCCAATATCGTACAGATCTACGATACCCGTCTTGACGCCCCCATCCGCTATTTCACCATGGAGTACATCGAGGGCATCACCCTCAAAAAGCATATTCTCAGCCGCGGTTCGCTTGATACCGACGAGATCCTGTTCTTCTCCCGTCAGATCCTTTCGGCGTTGGAGGAGGTACACGATAAGGGCGTTGTCCACAGCGACATCAAGCCCCAGAATATCGTCGTTCTCGGTGACGGAAGCATCCGTCTGATGGACTTCGGTATTGCCACGGTGGACGCACGCCGTCCCTTGGCCGCCTTTTCCGCGCCCGAGGAGAACGATCCCACCTTTGGCGGTGTGTTCAGCGACGATCCCCTGCCCGAGGACAGTGAGATCGAGGGACGCTCTGAGCTTGCCGTCGGCACCGTGCATTACGTCAGCCCCGAGCAGGCGGAGGGCAAGGCGCTCGACCATCTGAGCGACATTTATTCCTTTGGCATTATGCTGTACGAAATGACCACGGGCATTCTGCCCTTCTTCGGCGAGAGCGCCCAGAAGATCGCCACGATGCACGTGCGCCTTGAGCCCATCCCCCCCACACATCTTGACCCGAGCATCCCCGAGGGTCTTGAGCGCATCATTCTCCGCGCAATGGAAAAGCTTCCCTTCGCCCGTTTCCAGTCGGCAGGCGCTATGCGCGAAGCGCTGGAAGCCTTTGCCGAGGAGCGAAACGTGCCCCCCGCGCCCGCCGCGGAAGAACCGGAGGAAGCGCCCCTTTCCTTCTTTGAAAAAGGCAAGACCGCGGTAGTTGAGTTCGTCCGCGGACTCAGCCTCCCATCGCTTGTTATGGGCGTTCTTTGCGCCCTGCTTGTCACCGTCGTCATCGGTCTTGGCATCCTCACCGACGCCATTCTCACCGAGCGGCGCGATCCCTCGTATATGAAGATCCCCGAGCTTGTGGGACACGAATATACCGCCGCCGTATCGACCCTCGATCCGTCGGTCTACGACGTGTCGGTCGAATTTGTAGATGACGACACCCGTCAGGGACGTATCGTCAGTCAGTTCCCCGAGGCGGGAAGCGTGAAAAGGATCAAGGACGGCGAGCGCACCGCTATTCAGTTGACCGTGGCGTGCCGTTCTCTCCCCCCCACGATGCCCGATCTTCGCCGCCTTGCCTATAGCGACGTCGAGGAGATCCTTCGCGCCTACGATTGCGAGGTTACCGTGATCACAGAGCCCCACGCCTATATCGGCGAGGGCGAAATCATTGATACATTGCCCGCCGCCGGCGAAAAGACCACCCAAAGGATCACGGTCTACGTCAGCGCCGGTTGGCAAAAAAACGAATAGGAAGTACGTATGGAATACAAATCTAACGGAAAATTGATCAAGGGTGTCGGCGGCCTGTACTTTGTTGCCGTAGATCTTGTCGAGGGCGATCCGCTCTCGGGCAAGGTAGTTCCCTGCCGCGCCCGCGGAAAATTCCGCCACACGGGAACGCCGCCCCTTGTGGGCGACCGCGTGGAGATCGCCTATAACGACCGTACCCTTGCCACGATGGAATCGGCAGACGGCGACGATGCCGCCACCGAGATCATGATCAGCAAGATACTGGATCGCAAAAATTCTCTGATCCGTCCCCCTCTTGCCAACCTTGACGTTTTGTTCATCGCTATGGCGGCGGCCTCTCCCGCGCCTCTGCTTCCCGTGGTGGACAAGCTGATCCTCATTGCCGAGTTCAACGAGATCGAGCCCGTCATCATCATCGGCAAGAACGAGCTGGATCCCGAAAACGCCGAGCGCATTGCCGACATCTACCGCCGCGCGGGCTTCACCGTCTTTATGCTCAGCGCCCTTACGGGCGAGGGCGTGGAAGCGGTGCGCGCCTACGTAGAGGAAAATCTTGCCGGCAAGATCGCCGCCTTTGCGGGGGCATCCGGCGTTGGAAAATCCTCGCTTCTCAACCGCCTCTTCCCCCATATCCATCTGGAAACGGGAGAGATCAGCCAGAAGATCGAGCGCGGAAAGAACACCACCCGTCACGTGGAGCTGTTTACCTTCCCCTGCCGCGACGGTGACGGATATCTGGCCGACACCCCCGGCTTCTCGATGCTGGATTTTGCTCACTTTGATTTCTTCGGCAAGGACGATCTGCCCCACACCCTCCGCGAATTCCGCGATTATATCGGCTGCTGCCGCTATAAAAAGTGCACCCACACCAAAGAGGACGGGTGCGCCATCCGCGAGGCGGTGGCATCGGGCGACATTGCGCAGTCCCGCTACGACAGCTTTATTGAGATCTACAACGTTCTGAAAGACAAAAAGGATTGGCAACAAAAATGAGAGCTTTTATCTATACGGGCGGCTTCGTTGCCGCAGACGGCATCACCGATTTCCCCGAGGAGGGAGATCTTGTCATCGCCGCCGACAGCGGATATAAGACCGCCGAGCGCCTCGGCGTCAAGGTACAGGTGGCCCTCGGCGACTTTGATTCCTTCCCTAAGGAAAGAGTCGACCGCGACGCGGAGCTTCTCACCGTCCCTGCCGAAAAGGACTTTACCGACACCCAGATGGCGGCCGATCTTGCCATCTCCCGCGGCGCGCGTATGCTCTTTATCATCGGCGGCATGAGCGGCAGACTGGATCACACCCTCTCCAACCTCGGCATCCTTGAGGAGCTTGAGAAAAAGGGCGTTCGTGCCACTCTTTGCGACGGCAACAACCGCGCCCGATTCATCCGCTCCACGGGCGAGCTGATCCCCCGCAGTCACTATACCTACTTTTCCCTTCTCGCCGCCGACGACGTGGTCAAGGGCGTGACGGTGGAGGGTGGAAAATATCCCCTGAAGAACGCGACGCTCCGCCGCACCAACCAATTTGCCGTTTCCAATGAGATCGAAAAGAATTGCGCACTCATTACGGTAAAAAAGGGCGGACTCTTTATTATCGAAAGCCGCGATCCTTCCTAGTCGCACTTCGGCTTCCCCGTCATATAATGACACTGAAGCCATTGCAATAAGGAGTATCGCCTATGAAGATCGTCGTTGTCAAATCGCCAAGCATTTTTGTGCCTCTTCTTCGCAGAATTTTCGGTATCCGAAAATCGGGACGCTGAGGGAGGCCGCAAAGGAAAGGATCCTCAAATGACCCAATCGACTCCTCGCTTTTTGCCCATCAACAAGGCAGAAATGCTTTCCCTCGGGTGGGACAGACCCGACTTCGTCTATGTGACGGGTGACGCCTACGTGGACCACCCGTCCTTTGGCGTTGCCATCATCTCCCGCGTGCTGGAGGCCAAGGGCTTCCGCGTGGCCATTCTCTCCCAGCCCGACTATAAAAGCTGTGAGGCCTTCCGTGAGTTCGGTCGCCCCCGTCTCGGCTTCCTCGTGACGGCAGGAAACATCGACTCGATGGTGGCTCACTACACCGTTTCCAAGAAAAAAAGAAGCTACGACTACTATTCCGCAGGCGGCAAGATGGGCGGTCGCCCCGACCGCGCTACCATCGTGTATTCCAACCGGATCCGCGAGGCCTACGGTGATATCCCGATCATCCTCGGCGGTCTTGAGGCGTCGCTTCGCCGCTTTGCCCACTACGATTATTGGGACGACAAGATCCCCCGTTCCCTCCTCGTGGACTCCCGTGCAGACCTTCTGACCTACGGTATGGGCGAGAATATCCTCATCCGAATCGCCGAGCTGCTTGACCGCGGCGTGCCCGTCAAGAAGATCCGCGACGTGCGCGGAACGGTCTACCTTGGCAAGCGCGACGACAAGGTTCACTTTGATATTGCCGCCGCCTTCGACTTCAACGAGCTGAAGACGGACAAGCATAAATACGCCGAGGCCTTCGGCATTCAGTATAAAAACCAGGATTCCATCACGGGCAAGGCCCTCGTAGAATATTACGACGACAAGATGCTGGTGCAGAATCCTCCTATGCCGCCCCTTGAGAGAGCGGAGCTGGACTGGGTCTACTCGCTTCCCTATGCACGCGACTTCCATCCGTCGTACAAGCCCCTCGGCGGCGTGCCCGCCATCGAGGAGGTCAAGTTCTCCCTGACCCATAACCGCGGCTGCTTCGGCGGCTGTAACTTCTGTGCCCTTGCCTTCCATCAAGGTCGCACCGTCCGCTCCCGAAGCATCGAGAGCGTGGTTGCCGAGGCGCGCAAGATCACCGAGCTTGAGGGCTTCAAGGGCTACATCCACGACGTGGGCGGCCCCACGGCCAACTTCCGCTATCCTGCCTGCGACAAGCAGCTGAAGGACGGCGTTTGTCCCGGTCGCAAGTGTCTCGCCCCCACCCCCTGCAAGAATCTCAAGGTCTCCCATACGGAATACATCCACCTTCTTGAACAGATCGAGCGCATTCCCAAGATCAAAAAGGTATTTATCCGCTCGGGTATCCGCTTTGACTATCTGATGGCAGACCCCGACGATTCCTTCTTCAAGAAGCTGGTGCGCGACAACGTCAGCGGTCAGCTGAAGGTCGCCCCCGAGCATTGCTCGGCGCAGGTGCTTTCCTGTATGGGCAAGCCTGAGTTTGGCGTGTACGAGTCCTTCCGCCGCCGCTATTTTGAGCTGACGGGAAGCTTTGGCAAGGAGCAGTATCTGGTTCCTTACCTGATGTCCAGCCACCCCGGCTCGGATCTGAATGCCGCTATTGAGCTGGCCCTCTGCCTCAAGCGCGACCATTACGCCCCCGAGCAGGTGCAGGATTTCTATCCCACCCCCGGCACCGCGTCCACGGTTATGTACTACACGGGCATCAATCCGCTGAATATGAAAAAGGTGTACGTCACCACCGACTATCACGAAAAACAGCTTCAGC
>JAZLBM010000133.1:0-5139 GCA_045613705.1 Eubacteriales bacterium
GCGGTGGGTTTGATATGGCTAAGCAGAAACGAAATCGTACCCTCATAACCGTAGGGATAGGCGTCCTCGGCTGTCCGAAAACGGAGAGAATTGATTTTGTTTGCGGCTGTGCATAAACACCTTCTACAAAAGGATTTTATCAATTTTGAAATTGCAAAATCCATTGTCGCGGACAGTCGAGGACGCCTGTCCCTACGGTGTTGGATCAAATTTGTTCGTTTGCAAATAGCCATAACTCACCGATAAACATCAAATTTCAACTCTGCGCTCTGCCTTCGCGCTTCGGCGCGCTAAACATCAATTCATCCTCCTCCCCCAAAGGCGAGGGTGATGAAATAATAGAATACGCCGTAGATAGCGCCGGCGACGGTACCAAAGAGAAGCACGGGGCCTGCCACCGTGAAGATCTTAGCGCCTACACCGAGAACAAGTCCCTCGGACTTACTGTCAATGGCAGGGGACGCCACCGCATTGGCAAAGCCCGTGATGGGCACAAGCGTCCCCGCCCCCGCGTGCTTGGCAATGGCGTCAAACCAACCCACACCCGTCAGCGCCACCGCCACGAAAACAAGAGTAATGGCCGTGAGAGTGCCCGCGTCCTCCTTTTCCAAGGAAAGCACCGCGGTATACAGGGCGTTCAGCCCCTCGGCGGCGCAGCAGATGCCTCCGCCAACGAGAAACGCCCACAGACAGTTCTTGACGATGGGAGATTTCGGCGCGTGGGCCTTGGCATATTTTTTATAGGTCTTTTTATCGATATTCATTTTCCCCCTCCCTTCTACTCCGATTATCCCCCGAATTTTGAAAATTATGTAAAACCCCTTTACAAACGCCGAAAAATCCCATATAATAGAGATAGAAAATAGGAAAGGACGGTTCTATCCATGGCAACCTTTAACGAATTTTGCGCAAATATCAAGACCCGACTTCAGAAGGGCTTCAAGAAAGTTTCCGGTGAGGTAGAAAAGGCGGCAGACACCGCTTCTCTTCACATCAAGCTGAACACCGCCAAGTCCAAGACCAACGAGCTTTACGAGGAGCTTGGCAAGCTGACCTTCACCCAGATTCGCTGCGAGGCCGCCGAGGGCGCTGAGACTCGCGTTGCAGAGCTTGTTGAGATGATCGAGGGCAAGCTGGCCGAGCAGCAGGCAATCCGCGAGGAGCTGGATCGCCGCAAGGCTGAGAAGGAGGCAAAGCGTGCCGAGGAGAAGACCGAATTCGAGGCAACCGCAGAGGCTCCTGCCGAGGAAGCGGCCGACGAAGTGGTCGAGCTTCCCGTAGACACCGACGCAACTGCTGAATAAAATACAAAAAGACGCCGCAATGCGGCGTCTTTTTGTAAGAAACGGCGACAGGACACCCTATCGCCGTTTCTTTTTTATTATTCGATTGTATAATTCAGCGCATACACTCTGCCCGTCTCGCGAGAGGTATAATCGTAATACCGCCCCATGGAGAAGTAGAAAACGCCGTCAAGGTAGGCGAAGCTGTTGGCGGGCACCTCATCGCGGAACCAAAACAGCTTGGTGAAGGTCTTGCCGTCGGTGGAGGTATAGACCGCCGATTCGTATTTCCCGTTATCAAGCCCGGTGTGCGCCAGCACGTACTGCACGCCGTCCATCACCAGAACGTCGGAGGCAAGGTCGGACATCTCCACGCGCCAGGGACGGAAGCTCACCATATCCTCGGAGATATAGTAGCAATAGCCGTTGACGAAGGTGGCAAGTCCCGCAAGCTCACCCGTATAGGTGATATCGTAGCTGCGGAGAAACACGTCATTGGGGGTGGAAACGTAGGAGAAGCCCTCGCCGTCATAGCGGTAGACCTCAAAGGCCTCCACCTCCTCGTTTCCCAAGGTCAGGAAGGCATAGAGCGCATCCTCGAAAATCACGAAGTTATGCACGCGGATGACCTCGTAAAGGGTCGTATCCACGGGGGCGCCGTCGCGGAAGAAGGTCACGGGGGAGAAGATCTCGCCGTCCACGGAGGTCACCACGGGGCTATCCCCACGGTTGACACCAAGGCCGAAGAAAAGCTTGCCGTCGAATTCCACCGCGTCAAAGCAATGGATGCCCGAGGGAAGCACGCGGTGCTCTGCCCACGCGTCACCCTCCAGGGTATAGTAGCTGCCGAGGCTCCAGTCTCCACGGGGGTCGGTGCCGGGGATCGTCAGGGTGCCGTCCAGCACCGTGAAACGCTTAATATGCTCTTCCTCAAGGGGCAAGGAGCTCTGCCACGTTCCGCTCTCCACGTCGTAAGACCACACGGTAACGGGGCCCATATTGGTGTCGTAGTCGCCGCAACCGATATAGATCCTACCATCGTACGCCACCATATCCCAGGAGGTACGGGCGCGGATCTCGGTCTCGGAGTCATCCGAATAGGCTTCGAGAAGCGGAATGCCAAGATCGTGAAGCCTGCGCGTCACGTTCTGTCCCGTCTCGCCGCAACCGACGAGCAGGAAAAGCGCCGTCACCAAGACAAGCAAAATGCGAAGTCTCATTCGTCCTCCTTCTTTCTGCCGGCGCATGCGGCACGGCAGGTCGAGCAATCACCGCAGCAGCCGCCCGACGAGCAGCAACAGGTCTTTCCGCGCCGTCGGGCACGGATCATCAGCACCACCGCCGCCACAAAGCCAACGGCAACCGCCGCAATGAGAATATAATCCAAAAGCTTCATAAGAGCCTCAAATCAGCAGGCTACCGATCTGGTAGACCAGCATCGCGCAAAGCCAGGCAACGCCGCACTGAAGGGCAACCACGCCCACGGTGGTGCGCGCCGAGCCCGTCTCCTTGCGAACCGCGGCAATGGCGGCGAAGCAAGGGGTATACAGCAGGGTAAATACAAGGAAGCTGACCGCCGACAAGGCACTGGGGAAGATGGCCGTAAGGGACTCACCTGCCAGAAGCACCTCGATGGTGCTGACCACCGCCTCCTTGGCGGTAATACCCGTGATCAGCGAGGTGGAGGCACGCCAATCCCCAAAGCCAAGGGGCCGGAAGATGGGGGCGATGAAGCGACCGATATAGGCCAGCATACTGTCCGCGCTGTTGTCCACGGGGTTGAAGCGACCGTCAAAGGTCTGCAAGAACCAGATGATAACGGTGGAAACAAAGATAATGGTAAAGGCCTTCTGAATGAAGTCCTTGGCCTTGTCCCACATCAGAAGCAGAACGCTCTTGGGGGACGGCATACGGTAGTTGGGAAGCTCCATTACGAAGGGAATGGGCTTGCCGCGGAAGCCCGTCACCTTAAAGAGAAGTGCCACGAGGATGCCCACCACGATGCCCGTCACGTACAGGGCGATCATACAGAGTGCCGCGTGGTCGGGGAAAAAGGCGGCGGAGAACACGGCATAGATGGGTACCTTCGCCGAGCAGCTCATAAAGGGGGTCAGCAAGATCGTCATCTTGCGGTCGCGCTCAGAGGAAAGGGTGCGCGTCGCCATAATGGCGGGGACGGTGCATCCGAAGCCGATGAGCATAGGCACGAAGCTTCGTCCCGAAAGACCCAGTCTTCGAAGCAGCTTATCCATCACGAAGGCCACGCGCGCCATATAGCCCGAGTCCTCAAGCAAGGACAGGAAGAAGAAGAGCACCACGATAAGGGGCAGGAAGGAAAGCACGCTTCCCACACCGCCGAACACGCCGTCGATGATCAGGCTATGTACCACCTCGTTGATGCCGTAGGCGGCAAGTCCTCTGTCCACAAGGTCGGTAAGAGCGCCGATGCCAAGCTCCAGAAGGTCGGAAAGCACCTTGCCGATGACACCGAAGGTGAGCCAGAAGACAAGGAACATAATGCCAAGAAATACGGGAATCGCCGTGTATTTTCCCGTAAGAATGCGGTCGATCTTCACCGAGCGCAGATACTCGCGGCTCTCGGAGGGATGCACCACGGTATCGCGGCAGGCCGTTTCGATAAAGCGGTAGCGCATTGCCGCAAGGGCGGCGTTTCTGTCAAGACCGCCGTCGGTCTCCATCTCCACGATGGAGTGCTCGATAAGATCCATTTCGTTTTCGCTGAGATTCAGGCGCGCGATCACGTCGCCGTCGCCCTCGATCACCTTGTCGGCGGCAAAACGGGGGGAGATGCCCGCCGCCTCGGCGTGGTCCTCGATCTGGTGAGAGACCGCGTGGATACAACGGTGCACGGGTCCGCCGTCGCAGAAGTCGCGGACGGTGGGCAGTACCCTTCTCTCGGCGGTAGCCACCGCTACCTGCACAAGCTCCTCAATACCCTCGTTCTTGGCGGCGCTGATGGGCACTACGGGAACGCCGAGTCGCTTGGCAAGCTTCTGCACGTTGACCGAGCCGCCGTTGGCGCGCACCTCGTCCATCATATTCAGCGCCACCACCATAGGTACGTTCATGGTGGCCAGCTGAAGGGTGAGATACAGATTGCGCTCCACGTTGGTGGCGTCTACGATGTTGATAATGCCGTCGGGACGGTTGTTGAGGATAAAGTCACGGGTGACGATCTCCTCGTTGGTGTAAGGGCGGATGGAATAGATGCCGGGCAGATCCACCACCGAGCAATTCTTCTGCCCCTTCACGTCGCCGGACTTGGAATCCACCGTAACGCCGGGGAAATTGCCCACGTGCTGATTGGAGCCGGTGAGCTGATTGAAGAGGGTGGTCTTGCCGCAATTCTGATTGCCTACAAGTGCAAAGATCATACGCCGTCCTCCTTCTCCTCCACCTCGATGCTCCTCGCATCCTCAATGCGGATGGTCAGAAGATAGCCGCGCAGACGAAGCTCAATGGGGTCGCCCATAGGAGCGATCTTGTTGACCATAAGCGTGGTTCCGGGAATCAGACCCATATCGAGAAGGCGGCAGCGCAATGCGCCCTCGCCACCAACCGTACGAATAACAGCCTGCTTTCCGATGGGTAATTTGTCAAGTGTCATACAATACCTCGTGTAAAAAAATCATAGTTATTGTACCACATTTTTCATTTTTTGTCAAGAAGCCTCCCCCACCGCAATATAAAGTGGATTTCAAATTTTGATTTATCGAACTGTTTGAGATGTACAATAAAGGCTCCCTCCGGGAGGGAGCTGGCGCCGAAGGCGACTGAGGGAGCACGCGTGACAAAGCCTTTTGCGCCTTGGTATGGCAAGCGTTTGTCACTTGTA
>JAZLBM010000134.1:0-1895 GCA_045613705.1 Eubacteriales bacterium
GTACAAGTGACAAACGCTTGCCATACCAAGGCGCAAAAGGCTTTGTCACGCGTGCTCCCTCAGTCGCCTTCGGCGCCAGCTCCCTCCCGGAAGGAGCCTTTATTGTACATCTCAAACAGTTCGATAAATCAAAATTTGAAAATCCCCGTTCTTGTTTTTCTTGACAATCGATAGGGGATATTGTACAATAAGGGTAGATGACCCAAAGACCCGTGCGGCGCTGCCGCGGAAAGGATCTGAACTATGAAAAAAACTCGTTTGTATATACGCTTAGCCCTTATTGCGGCGCTGATCTGCCTTACTGCCGCGCTCCTTTTGTCCTGCGCGGACGAGGGTGGTGTGAAGCCCGATGAAGCGCCCACCTCCACCGTGGGTCTTATCTATGAGGACAACGGCAACGGCACCTACACCGTCATCGGCTACGAGGGCGAGACGACGGACATCGTCATCGACCTGTATGAGGGCAAAGAAATTACCTCCGTTGGCGTAAACGCCTTCTCGGGCAACCGGAATATCACCTCCGTCACCCTCGGCGCGTCTGTCACAAGGCTTGACGTTGCCGCTTTCGCGGGCTGCACGAGCCTTCTTGAGGTCAACGCCGCCGCATCCAAGGTGGAGCGCATTGCAAACGCCGCCTTTCTCGGTTGTGACGCTCTTACCACCGTTTCGCTTCCCGACACGGTTGCCAATATCGGCGTGGACGCCTTTCTTGGCTGTGACGCCCTTTTCACCCTCTCCTTTGGCGGCGACGCTATGGCGTGGACGCGCGTGCACATCGGCGCGCACAACGAGAGCATTGAGGGCATCGTGACCCTTGCGAACGGCGAGACCTTCGACGGCGCCTTCGTTTCGGGCGAGTGCACCTCTCTTGTCAAGTGGCTGCTTGACGACGAGGGCAATCTGACCGTCACGGGCGAGGGACATATCCCCGATTACGGTATGGGCAAGGCGCCCTGGTCGGCACTTTCTGACACCGTCAAGACGGTTACTGTGGCCGACGGCATCGACGTGGTTGGCAAGAACGCCTTTGGCGGTCTTACGGCGCTGACCTCCGTCACCTTCGCCGACAGCGTCCGTCTCATTTCTGATAGCGCTTTCTATGGATGCACCGCCCTTTCGGCGGTCGATCTGCCTGCCAATCTGCGCCGCATCGGCTCGGGCGCCTTCTACGGATGCGCGTCCCTTGGATCTATCGCCATTCCCGACACCGTCACAATGGTTGGCGGCGGTGCCTTTATGAACTGTAGCCGCCTTTCGTCGGTCATTCTTTCCGCGTCTATGACCACCCTTGAGCAGTGGACCTTCAGCGGATGCGAGCGACTGATGACCGTCGAGCTTCCCGCGTCGATCACAAGCGTTGGCGTGGGTGCCTTCTACGGCTGTATTCAGCTCTCCGACATCACCCTCGGCGGCGGTGCTCTTGCAATCGAAAAGAACGCCTTCGCAAACTGTCCTTCTCTTGCTACCGCCACCATCCGCGGCGGTGAATGGACGGCCGCCGACGGCAATAACGACTTCATCACGGCGGTGAAGTGAGATAAATTGATGTTTATCGGTGAGTTATGGCTATTTGCAAACGAACGAATTTGATCTAAACATTGTAGGGACAGGCGTCCTCGACTGTCCGCGACAATGGATTTTGCAATTTCAAAATTGATGAAATCCTTTTGTAGAAGGTGTTTATGCTCAGCCGCAAACAAAATCAATTCTCTTCGTTTTCGGACAGTCGAGGACGCCTGTCCCTACGATTATGAGGGTACGGTTTCGTTTCTGCTTAGCCATATCAAACCCACCGATAAATCAAAATTTGAACTTCCCATCATAAAAAAGAGGAACCATATGAAAAGAAGACCTGAACTTTTGTCCCCTGCGGGCAATTTTGAAAAAATGTGCGC
>JAZLBM010000135.1:0-6315 GCA_045613705.1 Eubacteriales bacterium
AGGGACGGGCAGAAGCGCCGATCTCAAAAGGAGTAAGAATGGGGGTATCAACCTCAAGGAAGCCCTTGCTGTCAAGATAGTTTCTGATCTCTTTGAGGATCATGCTTCTCTTAATAAAGGTATCCTTGACCTCGGGGTTGACGATCAGATCCACGTATCTCTGACGATAACGAAGATCCGTATTGGTAAGACCGTGGAACTTCTCAGGCAGAGGGAGAAGCGACTTTGCAAGAAGCTCGATTTCCTTTACGTGCACGGAGATCTCACCGCGGCGCGTACGGAAAGCAAAGCCCTTAATACCGACGATATCGCCGATATCCCACTTCTTATACTGCTCGAATACGGTTTCACCAACCTCATCGATCTTGATGTAGCACTGGATGCGCCCCTTTCCATCGGCAACGTCGATGAAATTTGCCTTACCCATATCGCGGCGGCTCATAATACGACCGGCGATTACTACGTCCTTGTTTTCGTATTCCTCGAAATTATCCTTGATCTGGGTGGAGTAGGTATCAAAATCAAAGCGAACCTTCTCGAAGGGGTTTTCGCCTGCCTCTACCAGATCCTTCAGCTTCGCTCTGCGGATGCGCAGGATCTCATTCAGATCCTCTTCTACAACAACCTCAGGCGATACGTTTACGTCTGTCATTTTCGTAGTCCTTTCTGCTTACTTTCTGGAAACCTTGCGAATCTCCAGATGAATGGTTCCACCGGGAACCTCTACGGTAACCGTGGTTCCGGCCTTGTTACCAACAACCGCTCTGCCAATGGGAGACTGATCGGAGATCTTATTTGCAAAAGGATCGGCCTCAATGGAACCAACGATGTTGTATTCGATCTCTTCCTGCTCATCAATATCGTATACAAGAACGGTAGAACCAATATTGACAACAGAGGTGTCGATGCTGGATTCGTCCACGATAACGGCATTTTCGATGAGAGACTCAAGCTCGGCAATGCGCGCTTCTGTCTTAGCCTGCTCGTTACGTGCTTCATCGTACTCAGCGTTCTCAGAAAGGTCTCCGAAAGAACGGGCAAGTGCGATCGCTTCCTTTATTTCTTCACGCTTTTCACCCTTCAGATAGTTCAGTTCCTTAACCAGAAGATCATAACCTTCCTGGGTGTACAGCATCTGCTTTGCTTTAGTAGACATATTTATTTGCTCCGTTTCTCCGATAACAAATTCGCGGTTATCGGTCGCGTATTGATTTTAGTTGTTCGAGTCCTGCTCGGTCTCAATAGGATGCTCAACAGTAGGCTGAAGCAACATACCAACAGCACAAAGAAGCTGGTTGTCGTCCCAATCGCCTACCGTATCGATATCCACGCCTTCCTCAAGAGGGATCACAATGTCGGGGGTGAGCCCAATTCCGTGATAGCCTTCACCGCACGGCGGGTAATAGAAGTTGGTCGTAAGCTTCAACACACCGTCCATTCCATAGGAAGAGAGCGGAATATAGTCTTGCAGAGAGCCTTTTCCGAAGGTCTGTGTACCAACCATACCGGCAAGCTCATAATCACGGAGAACTGCCGCAAAAAGTTCGGCAGCACTCGCCGTATTTCCGTTCACCAAAGTAGCGAAGTTATAATCGCGATATTTTCCGATATCCTCGGCAAGAACGCTTTTCCCATCTGCATAAGAAAAGTAAACCGCATAAATGGATTCCGTTTTCGTCTGACCTTCCTTTGTGAGAAGCAGATCTCCGCTCTTCACAAAATAACTGGAACAGGCAACCACGGACTTCAGCAGTCCACCGCCATTGTTTCTCAAATCGAAAACAAAATTGCTTGCGCCCTGCGCGATCAACGCATCCATAGCATTACAAAGCTGCTCGGGCGTAGTAAGATCAAACGTATGAATGCGGACAATACCTATAGTGGAATCCAAATCGGAAAGATGATACTCAACGGAAACCGTCTCGACAACTTCGCGGATCAATCCCACAATTTTTTTCTCGTAGCCTTCTTCTGTTTCGATCAAATAAGAAAGGGTAACCGCGGAACCGGCCTCGCCACGAATTAATTTTGAGGAAGCGTCATAGCCGATCTCATTCACGTATTTCGTAACACCGTCAACGTTGATGGAATAAATATAGTCACCGACCGACATATCGCTCCTCATCGCAGGAGAATCCTTGGCAATACGGACGATTTTGAGAACCGTGATCGTTTCGCCTTCATATACGACGGAGGCCTCTTCAACCGTTACTCCGATTCCTATATATCTTCCTTCGTTTTCCGCCTGGATCGCAGCGTATTCCTCATCCGTGTAATAAGCGGTATATTTGTCGCCGCTTGCTCCCACAAATGCTTTCAGCGCAGCCTCGTGCATTGCTTCATACTCCGGCGTGAAGTTTGCATTTTGGTTCATGACGTCGGTAAGAATATCGAAATCCGTGATATCTTTCTCCGGCTCCGGCAAAAAGTTGTTTATCGTAAAGGAAAACGTGATCAAGGACGCGAGAACGACGGCAATAATCAAAACCATAGCAAAGACCACGGGGATCCACGCTTTGGATTCTGATTGCACCATTTCTTGAGTGGGTTCCATAGCGGAATTTATTTCATTTGGGTTGTTCATATTTTTCTCTCCAAATTCATTTCGTTATGTTCGCCTACAAATGACACACAGAAGCGAAACGGACTCGATGATCTGCCGTCCGTTCCGCTTATACTGTCAATTAAAATTTGCTGGGCTTGGAATTCAGATACTTCTTTACCATCAGCGCCACTTTGAAGGTGATGGCATGCTCAAACTCGCGAAGATCCAAACCGGTAAGCTTGCGAATCTTTTCAAGTCTGTATACAAGGGTGTTTCTGTGAACGAACAGCTTTCTCGACGTTTCGGAAACGTTCAGGTTGTTCTCAAAGAAGCTTTGAATGGTCATAAGGGTTTCGCGGTCAAGAGACTCAAGACTTCCCTTCTTGAATACCTCCTGGAGGAACATCTCGCAAAGGGTGGTGGGAAGCTGATAGATCAATCGTCCGATACCGAGATTCTCATAGCTTACGATATTCTTCTCAGTTTCAAAAACCTTTCCTACGTCAAGAGCAACCTGTGCTTCCTTGTAAGCACGTGCAAGATCCTTGATGTTGTCTACGATGGTAGAGATACCGATAGCGACCTTGGTATAGAACTCGGTGCTAAGGGTGTCCGCAATGTTGGTGGCGATCTTCTCGATCTCCTTGATATCGGTTCCGGGCTTAATATCCTTTACAAGAACGATATCGTGCTCACCAACGCTGATGACGTAATCCTTGGACTTGTCAGGAAACATATTCTGAAGCATCTCGAAGGGCATCATATCGGTCTTTCCGTAGAATTTGATCAAAAAGACGATGCGAACCTCTTCGGTGTTAAAGTGCAGCTCCTTGCTTTTGATGTAAATATCGCTGGGGAGAATATTGTCAAGAATGATATTCTTGATGAAAGAGCCCTTATCATACTTTTCGTCATAAAGGTTCTTAATGTTACCAAGAGAGATGGTAAGAATCTTGGAGATCTTATCCGCCGTCTTATCTTCGCCCTCAACAAACACTGTATATTCGCCTTTGATTCCTACCTGAATAGGTCTGTAAGTATATCCCTCGGAAACAACGATATCAGAGGAATAAGCAAGCTCGTCTCTCACGCCCTGCTTGATCTCACCTACACGTACCAGCTCGGAACAGGCAATAATGACGCCATTCTCGTCGATGACACCTATCACTCTATCGATGGCATCCTTCATCTGATGGATAACGCCTTGAAACAATCTGTTGGACATACAAATTCCTCGCTTTTCTTCGCTATTGTTGATACTGACCTATATTCTACTACATTTTTTGTTATTTTTCAATAGGTTTTTCAATATTTTTATGAAAATTATCAAAAATTTTTTCTTCGTTTTTATTTATTATTACTCAAAGCTCAAATTGATATGAAAGATTGCTCAAAACGAAAACGGGCGCAGTTTCGGTTCGAAGGATTCTTTTTCCCAAACTAACGGGGATGACCCCCTGCGAAATTGCCCTTTCAACCTCTTTTGCCGCAAAGCCGCCTTCGCTACCGATCATAACGGAAACAGAAGAGATTTTATTCGCGTTTGCCTCTCCGAGCATTTGCTTGATCGTAGTTCCCTTCTCATCCTCATAGCAAATAAGTGCAAGGTCAGCTTTTGCCGCCATAGCGACAGCTTGGTCAAAAGATACCGTTGGCAGAACGCGCGGAACATATCCGCGACCGCATTGCTTTGCAGCTTCCTCCGCAATTCGGTTGCGGCGCTGCGTCTTTTTCTCTTCGGCCTCGGCCTTTACCTTTACCACGCAACGTTCACTTTCAAAAGGAATGATCTCAAACACACCGCACTCCACCGATTTCTGTATCACGGTTTCCAGCTTATCCCCTTTGGGGAGTGCCTGATATAGATATATTTGAATAGGAGACTCGTTTTGATTCTCAAAAGCAGATACGATCTCGGCCTCTACACATTCGGGAAGAAATTCCGTCAGCACGCAATCATACTCCTTGCCACAGCCGTCACAAACGCGAACGCGGTCACCTTTCGCCATTCTAAGGGAGAAAGAGATATGCGCGGCATCATTTCCCGTAATGGAAACCTTTCCGTCCTGAATTTGCTCGGGTCCCACAAAAAATTTAGGCATAAATACTCCTCAAAATAAATATAGTCTGCTCTTCATTATAATATATCTCGTTTGAATTGTCAAAGGTTTTTTCTATGAAATTTATAGCAAAAAAGAAAGAGGCGGAAAACTCCGCCTCAATAAGCGATTATTTCTTTTTAACGGCAAGCGCGCACCAATCGTTGTCCGTTTCCGTTTCAACGATTTCAAACCCTGCGGACTCAAACGCCGTGATAACGTCATTCGCGCGGGGTGCAATAATACCGGATGCCAAAAGGATAGCCTCGTCCTTCATGTAACGCCCCACGTCGGGAATCATACGAATAATGATATCGGCGACGATGTTTGCGGTGATCAAGTCGTATTGACCGCCATCAAGATCCACACTCTTCAAGAGGTCAGATTGCTCACACGTGACGTTTTCGCAATTGTTGGTCAGGATATTATCTTCCGCTACGCGAACGGCCACCTCATCAATGTCGTATGCACGGCATTCTGCGGCACCAAGCTTCGATGCGCAGATTGCAAGAATTCCGCTGCCGCATCCTACGTCCAGCATTCTCTGACCCTCGTGAGCATATTTTTCGAGAAGCTTGATAACCAGACGAGTAGTTTCGTGCGTTCCCGTACCAAAAGCCATGCCGGGATCCATAGTAACGATAATATCATCCGGCTGTTTTTCGTACCTTTCCCACGCGGGAACGATGACGATACGCTCACCGATGCGAATGGGCTTATAGTAATCCTTCCAGGAATTTGCCCAATCCTCCTCATTAACGCCAACCACTTCGATCTTGGCATCAAGACATTCGGACTGACAACGCTCCTCAAGGAAGGTAAGCGCTTCGTTGTAATTGCGCTCAACGGGAATGAAAACCGAAACGGAAGCAATGGTTTTGTCGGCGTTCAAGATGGACTCGTCAATTAAATCGCCGTAGCACGTTTTCAAGTCCACGTCGCTAAAGTCCTCGATCATCAGATTATTGCTGATCATGCTCATGATCGCGATCAGATCATCCAGGTGCTCCAGCTTTACGGTTGCTTTTATCTGGTGCCAATCCTTGGTTTCGGACGCAGCACCGCAAATATAGTCTTTATCTATCATAGCAATCACTCAAACATCTTTCTGAAGTTTTTGAAGATCTTACTCTTCTTTTCGTAGTTGCTCTCGCCACAGCTTTCCGCAAATGCGCGAAGAAGATCCTTTTGCTTTCCGTTCAGCCCGCGAGGAACCTCTACGTTGACTGTAAAGATAAGATCGCCTCTCTTACCGGAATTGTTTACGTACGGGATGCCCTTCTGCCTCACCGTGAAGCGCGTACCGGGCTGGGTTCCCTCGGGAATGGTATATTTCATTTCCCCTTCAAGCGTAGGAATGGAGATTTCCGCACCAAGGGTCGCTTCGCTGATGGTGAGAGGAACGTCACAGTAAATATTGTATCCCTCACGCACAAAAACCGTGTGCGGCTTTACGCGAACGGTAATGATCAGATCGCCTGCGGAACCGCCGTTTCTTCCGTCACAGCCTTCGCCGCGAAGCGCAATGCGCTCGCCGTCGTCAATTCCCGCAGGAATCGAGACGCCCAACTTCTTGACAACCTTAATAAAGCCGGTTCCGCGACAGTTATCACAAGGATTCTTGATGATCTTACCGGTACCACGGCAAGAATCACAGGTAACGGTAGACTG
>JAZLBM010000136.1:0-1918 GCA_045613705.1 Eubacteriales bacterium
ATAACGGTGGCACCGATCTTCTCAGCACCTCCGTGCGCGCCGAGACCGCCGGTAAAGAGACCGTAACCGTAGGAGACCTGTGCGAAGGAATCCTCGCCCTCGCCGATGGCAATCAGAATTCTCGCAACGCCGTTTGCCCAATCGTCAAGATCCTTTTTCGTATAGCCTACCACGATCTTCTTTCCCGTGGTACCCGAGGATGCGTGCACGCGGACGATGTCCTTCATGGGCTCGGCAAAGAGTCCATAGGGGTAATAGTCACGCAGATCCTGCTTATAGGAGAACGGAAGCTTGTGAAGATCCTCAACGCCCTTGATGTCCGAGGGCTTGAGGCCCAGCTCGTCCATTCGGTTGCGGAAAAGCTCCACACGCTCATACATACGGGTTACCTGCCAGCAAAGACGCTCACTCTGTAATTTGCGAAGCTCCTCGCGAGGCATACATTCAATTTCCTTTTGATAGAATGCCACAGGAATCAGTCCTTTCTTTTAGGGGAATTTTTAGTGGTTATAGCCGAGATCAAAGGCCTTAAGGTTTACCTCAAGGAACTTCTCGGGCACCGTCTTCTTGACCGACTCAACCCACTTTTCGTAGGGGATTTCGGTATTCTTGGCCATAAGACCGATCAAAACCACGTTGACTGCCTTGGTATTGCCTGCTTCGCGGGCAAGGGCAAGAGCATCTATCAATGTCACGTCGGCAGAGGCATTCAGCTTCTCTCCGATATTTTCGGGGTACTTTGCCGCCCCCGTGATCACGGGCATGGGCGACATTTCCTGGGTGTTGGCGATCATCTTGCCGCCCTTCTTCAGATAGGGCAGCGCGCGGTACGCCTCCAGCATCTCAAAGGCAAGGATCAGGTCTGCCTCTCCCTTATCGATGATGGGCGACCATACCTTCTCGCCGTACTTCACGTAGGTAACGACGCTTCCGCCGCGCTGGCTCATTCCGTGAACCTCGGAGACCTTTACGTCATATCCCTCGCCGATTACGGTATTGCCGAGGATTCGGCTGGCAAGCAGGGTTCCCTGTCCGCCTACGCCGACGATCATAATTTTCTTGGTTTCTGCCATGTCTCTTCCCTCCTTAGTCGCGCTTCTCAATGGCACCGAAGGGGCAGACGTTTACGCAAAGCCCACATCCGTTACACTGATTGGGATCGATATGTACGCCCTTCTCGTCTGCGGTGATGGCGGGACAACCGAGCTTCATACACATCTTACAGTTACGGCACTTATCGTTGACGGCACAATGACCGGTATACTTGACCGACTTCAGAAGCGCGCAGGGGCGCTGCGCGATGATGACCGAGGGCTCGTCGCGCTGGGTCTCCTCACGAACGACCTTCTCAAAGTTCTTCACGTCAAAGGGATCGGCAACCACAACGTGCTCCACGCCGATGGACTTACAAAGGGCGATCAGGTTGACCTGCTTGGTCTCCTCGCCGCGAATGGTACGTCCCGTGGTGGGGTTGTCCTGGTGACCGGTCATACCGGTGATGGAGTTATCGAGAATAATAACGGTGTTGGCACCCTTGTTGTACACGATGTCCACAAGACCCGTGATACCCGAGTGCATAAAGGTGGAGTCACCGATAACCGAAACCAGCTTCTTGTTGAATTCGGCGCCTCTTGCCTTTGCCATACCGAGAGCAGCACTGACGGATGCACCCATACAGATGGTGGTATCGACCGATGCCAAGGGGGCAACTGCGCCCAAGGTGTAGCATCCGATGTCACCGCTGACAACAAGACCAAGCTTCTTCAGAACGTAGAAGGTTCCTCTGTGGGGACATCCTGCGCAAAGCACGGGAGGACGGTTGGGAATCACCTCGTCGGCCGCCGCGAAGGGGGCGGGCTCCTCACCAAGGATGGCCTTTGCGATCATTGCGGGAGTGTACTCTCCAAGAAGGGTGAAT
>JAZLBM010000137.1:0-5096 GCA_045613705.1 Eubacteriales bacterium
AGGCTCCCTCCGGGAGGGGGCTCCCGCGAAGCGGGTGGAGGAGCCTGCGCAACAAAATTTTTTGCGCTTTGATATAGCGAGTGCTAATCGCTCATCTCGCAGGCTCCTTCCGTCACACTCCGTGTGCCACCTCCCTCTCGGAGGGAGGCCTTAAATGTGCCGACGGACACACCGATAAATCAAAATTTGAACGGTAAATTGATGTCTATCGGTGCGTTATGTCTATGCGCAAACGAACGAATTTGATTTAAACATTGTAGGGACAGGCGTCCTCGACTGTCCGCGACAAAGGATTTTGTAATTTCAAAATTGATGAAATCCTTTTGTAGAAGGTGTTTATGCACAGCCGCAAACAAAATCAATTCTCTTCGTTTTCGGACAGTCGAGGACGCCTGTCCCTACGGTTATGAGGGTACGTTTTCGTTTCTGCTTGGCCATATCAAACCCACCGACAAATCAAAATTTGAAAGCATTCACCATTTATCTTCCCCCATTGATGACAAAAATCTGTCAGTCGCACGCGCGCGCGTATATATATAATATAATATATATAATAAATATTAAAAAAACCCTTGTAAAATTTTGAGTTTTGTGTTACAATAAACTTGGTATAATCTCATCATTTTCGCGGCGAATGAGGCATCCTTCGACCGCTTTCCATAATTCGCATCATTTTTTAGAAAGGACTGCAAAAATGACGTCTGAAAAAGAATTAAACGAGCTCCGCGGCATCTGGCAATCGGTTATGCAATCCTTTACCGAGACCATGCCCGAGTTTACCATTGAGCTTTGGTTCGCACCCCTCAATTTGGAATCCTTCGACGGCTCCACCGTGGTATTTTCCACCGATTCCGAGCTGAAGCACAAGGTTCTGAACGAAAAATACGCAGACACCATCGCCAAGGGCTTTGAGAGCTTCTTCGGCTTCCCCGTGGCGGTTGAGATCCGCCTTTCGGGCACGGACGAGCCTCTTGAGCAGGTGCAGCTGGAGATCCCTGTGGATCCGCCCCTTGAGCGCTTCACGCCCCCCTTCCAGGAGGCGGTGGAGGTTGGCTCCGAGTCCTTCCCCCATCATTTCGAATACACCTTCGACAATTTCATCGTGGGCAATTCCAACACCTTTGCCCGCGCCGCCTGCTACTCGGTGGCAGAGAACCCCTCCTTCCTTGAGGGCAATCCCGAATACGCCAAGAGCATGCGCAACCCCTACAACCCTCTCTTCGTTTACGGACCCTCGGGTCTTGGCAAGACGCACCTTCTGCACGCGGTCATCAATCGCATCAAGGAGAAGCTGCCCGCCACCAAGATCCTTTACATCAAGGGTGACGATTTCACCAATCAGCTGATCGATCACCTGTCCCGCGGCACCATGAACGAGTTCAAGGAGAAATACCGCAAGTGCGACGTGCTTCTCATCGACGATATTCAGTTCATCGCGGGCAAGGCGTCCACCCAGGAGGAATTTTTCCACACCTTCAATGCCCTTTACGAGGAGCACAAGCAGATCATCCTTACCTCCGACCGTCCGCCCCGCGAGATCAAGCCTCTTGAGGAGCGTCTGGTCACCCGATTTGAGTGGGGACTTCTTGCGGACATCCAGCCGCCGGATCTTGAGCTGCGAATCGCCATTATCAAGAAAAAGGCGGAGGAGGTCGGCATTGAGCTTCCCGAGGAGGTTCTTGACTTCCTTGCGGAGAACCTTCGCTCCAACATCCGTCAGATCGAGGGCGCCATCAAAAAGCTTGCGGCGCAGGCCTTCCTGTCGGGTCGGGAGATCAACATCGAGCTGGCGCAGGAATGCATCGTAGAGCTGATGGGCGGCGAGGAGCCGGTCAGCATGAAGGTGGACAAGGTGTTCACCGCCATCAAGCGGCACTACAACGTCACCAAGGACGAGATCCTCTCGGAAAACCGCAAAAAGGAGATCGCCTCGGCGCGGCATATCACCGTTTACCTCATCCGTAAGCTCACCGATATGTCCTTCCCCAATATGGCCAAGATCCTCAACCGTAAAAATCATACCACCTGTATCAATTCCTATCAGCTGATCGAAAACCGACTGGAGCACGATATCCCCTTCAGCACCGAGATCAGCGCGCTGATCAAGGAGATTCAGGGGAAATAAGAATGGACGAATCTTATAAATCATCGCTTCTTAAAAATTCAAAATCTCTGCGCACTCAAATGACGCCGGAGGAACGGCATCTTTGGTACGATTTTCTTAAAAAATTACCGTTTACCGTTCATAGACAGAAGGTTTTGTATCGGTATATTGTTGATTTTTATATTAACCATAAGCAATTGATTATAGAAATCGACGGCATACAGCACGGAGAAGAAGAAAATTATGAAAAAGACAAGGATAGAGATGAATTTTTGAAAAGTAAAGGATTTCAAATAGTAAGATACACAAACAAAGAAATTAACCATAATTTTAAGGGAATCTGTAACGATATTTTAAAAATTCTCGAACTGGAGTAAGAAGCCTTCTCCAAGAATGGGAGAAGGTGGCGCCGTAGGCGACGGATGAGGTTGCGAAATTTAGTCACATAAAAGGGCGCAACCTCACCACCCGCTCCGCGGGAGCCTCTCCCCTTCTGGGAGAAGCCTTTAAAAGTTCACTTTATTTCTATGAAAATTGCTTCACTTACTGAAAAGGAAGGGTAACAATGGACAACCAAATTAAAAATCAAGTAGAAACAGAAGAAATTTCTTATAACGAAAGTCAGATCCAGGTTCTTGAGGGCCTTGAAGCGGTCAGAAAGCGTCCCGGTATGTACATCGGTACCACCTCCATCCGCGGTCTGCACCATCTTGTCTACGAGATCGTAGACAACTCCATTGACGAGGCGCTGGCGGGCTTCTGTAATAAGATCACCGTCACCATCAACGAGGGTGAGACCATCACGGTTGAGGACAACGGACGCGGTATCCCCACGGGTATGCACCCCAAGCAGGGCATTCCTACCCCCCAGGTGGTTTACACCATCCTTCACGCGGGCGGTAAGTTCGGCGGCGGCGGATACAAGATCGCAGGCGGTCTGCACGGCGTTGGTGCCTCTGTCGTAAACGCACTTTCCGAGTGGGTAGAACTTGACGACTGCTACGAGGGCGAGCGCTACACCCAGCGCTTTGAGCGCGGTATGGTGGTTCGCGCCGGCAAGACCGAGCCCGCACCCGCGGAGCGCCCCCACGGCGTTAAGGTCACCTTCAAGCCCGACCCCACCATTTTTGAGGAGACGGTCTTTGATTACGATACCCTTCTGACCCGTATGCGCGAGCAGTCCTTCCTCAACGCCGGCGTTCGCATCGTGCTTCGTGACGAGCGCGACCCCGAGAACGTGCGCGAGGACGACCTGTGCTTCGAGGGCGGTATCCGCAGCTTCGTACAGTTCTTGAACGACCGCGGCCGCCGCAATCCCATCCATGAGGACGTCATCTATATGAAGGGCGAAAAGGGCACCTCCGTGGCCGAGATCGCGCTTCAGTATACCACCTCTAACTCCCCCGAGGTCTTCACCTTCGCAAACAACATGAACACCATCGAGGGCGGTATGCACGAGACCGGCTTCCGCGCAGGTATCACCAAGGTGCTCAACGCCTACGCCAGAAAGATCGGCATTCTCAAGGAGAAGGACGGCAGCCTTTCGGGCGACGACGTGCGCGAGGGTATCTGCGCCATCGTCAGCGTCAAGCTGGAAAACGCGCAGTTTGAGAGCCAGACCAAGGCAAAGCTGGGTAACTCCGAGATCCGTACCCTTGTGGAGAATACCGTAAATCTTCGCCTCACCGAATTTTTAGAGGAGAATCCCGCCGTCGGTAAGATCATTATCGAAAAGGCGCTGCTTGCAGCCAAGGCACGCGAGGCGGCCAAGAAGGCGCGCGAGGAGACCCGCCGTAAGTTTGAGGGCGGCAGTGTGCTTCCCGGTAAGCTTGCCGACTGTAACGAAAAGAACGTGGAGCTCACCGAGCTGTATCTGGTCGAGGGAGACTCCGCGGGAGGTTCCGCAAAGTCGGGTCGAAATTCTCGCTTCCAGGCCATCCTTCCCCTTCGCGGTAAGGTGCTGAACGTAGAAAAGACGGGTAGCGACAAGGTCAACAACAATCAGTCCCTTCTGCCTATCATCCAGTCTCTTGGATGCGGCGTGGGCGACAGCTCCAATATCGAAAAGCTCCGCTACGGCAAGATCATTATCATGGCCGATGCGGACGTGGACGGATCTCACATCCGAATCCTGCTTCTCACCTTCTTCTTCCGCCATATGAAGCCCCTCATCGAGCAGGGACACGTGTATCTGGCACAGCCCCCTCTTTACAGAGTATGGAAGAAGAATTCCAAGCAGATCCTCTATGCGTATTCCGACGCCGAGCGCGACCGTTGCATTGAGGAGCTTGGCGGCGGCCCCAACATCGAGACCAACCGCTACAAGGGTCTTGGTGAGATGAACGCCGAGCAGCTTTGGGAAACCACCATGGACCCCGAGAAGAGAACCATTCTCCGTGTGACCATGGAGGACGCCGAGGCCTGCGGTGCCACCTTCTCGCTTCTCATGGGCGATAAGGTCGAGCCCCGTAAGATCTTCATCGAGGAAAACGCAAAATTCGCAGAGAATCTGGACGTTTAAGCTTCAAATTTTGATTTGTCGGGGAGTTTGCAGTCGCTCTGTAAGGCTCCCTCCGGGAGGGAGCTGGCGCGGAACGCGACTGAGGGTGCCCGCGCAACAAAATCTTTTGTGCCTTGATATGGCAAGTGCTATTCGCTCATCTCGCAGGCTCGTTCCGTCACACTTCGTGTGCCACCTCCCTCTCGGAGGGAGGCTTTAAGTGCACCGACGAACAGACCGCTAAACATCAATTTATAAACTTCCCTTTATAAAGGAAAACGATATGTATTTACACGTTGGAAGCAACCGAAATATCAGAGAAAAGCAGATCCTCGGCATATTTGACGCCGACAGTGCCACCGTTTCGTCGGTGACGCGCAAATACCTTTCCCACGCGGAAAAGGAAGGCGCGGTGGAGGCCACCAACGAGGAGCTTCCCAAGTCCTTCGTGGTCTATTTTGACAAAAAGGGCGAGCGCAAGATCTGCTTCTC
>JAZLBM010000138.1:0-13296 GCA_045613705.1 Eubacteriales bacterium
GGGGTTGGACTCCTTGCGCACGTCGAAGATGATCTTGGCGATCTCGGTCTTGGTGACGTGATAGGGCACCTCAAGCTCGTCGCAGAGCGCTTGGATCTTCGAGAAATCCATAGGCGTCTCAAAGCCCATATCTACCGTGATGGCGCAGAGGTCGAATTTTTTAGGATAGAATTTTTTGAGGTCGGCAAGGGCGCATAAAAGGGTCAAGGAATCCTTGCCACCCGAAATGCCGACGGCTACCTTATCGCCCTCGTGGATCATTTCATAATCGTCCACGGCACGGCGTGTGTAGCTTAAAACGCGTTTGATATTTTCCATAGATACCTTTATGACTGAAAGAATTGAGTAAAGGAGCAATCCTCGTAGATGCGCGCAGCATCCTCGGTGTAGACTCTCGGCGCGGCGCCGTTTGCGGGCGCTTTGTAGAGGATCAGCGGCTTTGTGAGGATGAGGGAAGGGGCGGCGCCCTTCTTGGCCTCGATCAGCACCATAGAGGGGGGCGTAGCCGTGTCGGCGTGGACGAAGGTCATGCGCTTGGGCTCGAGATGATTCTTTCGCATGGCGTCCATCAGGTCGGCCAGGCGGTCGGGGCGCCAGACAACGTAGAACCTTCCGCCAAACTTCAGAACGCGGTCTGCGGCGGCGCAAAAATCGTAAATGGTGCCATAAACCTCGTGGCGGGCGATATATTTTTCATCGGCCTCATTTCGTTTTCCGCTTTCTGCCTTCATATAGGGGGGATTGGTGAAAACGGCGTCCACCTCAAAGCCAAGGGTGGCGGCGCGAAGCTCTCTGACGTCGGTGGAGAGCGTCCTGATGCAACCGTCAAGACCGTTGGCCTTGGCGTTTTCTTCGATGAGTCGGCAAAACTCGGGCTGGATCTCACAGCAAACGATCTTCTCCGACCGCTTTTTGGTGGCGGTGAGCAGGGAAATGATGCCCGTGCCGCCGCCGAACTCCACCGCGGTCTTGGCGTGAAGCTCGCTCATATACGCCGCAAGCAGATAAGCGTCGGTGCCGTAGGTCAGTCCCTTGGTATTCTGGATCAGCGTAAGATCCTCGTTTACGGTGTCGTGGCGGTATGGGGTGCTCATAGGGTCCTCCGTGTTTGACAAATAAGAAAGGGGTTGTTATTGCAACAACCCCATGTTAAGTATGCAATTACTCAGCCTTGGGAGCGTCCACAGGGCAAGCGTCTGCGCAAGCGCCACAATCAAGGCACTTGTCAGCGTCGATAACATACTTTCCGTCGCCCTCGGTGATTGCCTCAACAGGGCAAGCGTCTGCACATGCGCCACAAGCGATGCACTCATCAGAAATCTTATATGCCATTACCGTATACCTCCGATAGATTTATTTTCTACATTGTATCATACTTTTTGCAGAATGAAAAGACCTTTTTGAAAAAAACTCAAAGAAATTTTTGAAATTTCTCGTTTTTATTTGTCAGAATGGCTTTTTTCGCCGGAATCGGCCTCTTTTTTGCCGCCGTGGCGCTCAAGAACCTTGACCGCGTCGCGGTGATAGGGCTTGGGCATTCCGTCGGAGCCCTCAAGGCGAACCTTGATCATACCGAGAAGGGGAGCGGTCTCCGTAACCGTGCCCACACCGTCGGGGGTCTTTACCACGGAATCTACGGAAGGCGTGAGACGGATCTCTTCCTCGTAAGCCTTGTGCTCGTAACGCAGACAACACATAAGGCGTCCGCAGTTACCCGAGATCTTGGTGGAGTTAAGGGACAGGCTCTGTTCCTTTGCCATCTTGATGGAGACCTGACCGAAATCGGACAGGAAGCTGGAGCAGCAGATGGGTCTGCCGCAGATGCCGAGACCGCCAATAAGCTTTGCCTCGTCACGGATACCGATCTGTCTCAGCTCAATGCGGGTGCGGAAGACGGATGCCAGATCCTTTACAAGCTCGCGGAAGTCTACGCGACCTGCCGAGGTGAAGTAGAAGAGCAGCTTGGTATTATCAAAGGTGTACTGCGCGTCCACAAGCTTCATATCCAGCTTGTGCTCGGCGATCTTTTCGTTACAAACGCGGAAGGCGTCGATCTCCTTCTTCTGATTCTCCTCGTTGTGGGCAATATCCGCTTTGGTTGCCACACGAAGAACGGGACGAAGGGGCTGAACGGTGTCCGCGGTGGGAACCAGGCGGTTGGCGAGGGTAACCTCACCGAACTCGGGACCGCGCGCCGTTTCCACGATGGCGTGGTCGCCTCGGTTGGCCTTTACGCCGTTCGGTGCAAAGTAATAGGTCTTGCCCGTGGACTTGAAACGGATGCCGATGATCTCGGTCTTCTCTACGGAATCGTCAAGAATGGCTTCCTCACGCTTCTTGTTGGGGAAGAGAAGTGCATCGTCGGCGAAGGGATAGTCCTCGGGGATCTTTACGTTGTCAAGAGAATCGCCCTCGGTAGAGCCGAAGCGGCTCTTTTTCTCTTCCTTGAAAGAGCCGTCGAAGGGAGAGCTCTCAAGAAAATCGGGCAGAGGAAGGGAAGAGGTTTCCTTTGCCTCGTGCTTTTGGTTTTGCGCCTGATTGCGGTCAGCAGGCTTTTTGCCGCGATTGTGGTGGCGGTGGTTTCTGCGCCGATTGTTATTGGCGTTATTCTTTCCTTTTTCTTCGTTCATATATCTGTGATCCTTACTGTAATTTATAATTTCGCTATCATAGCGGAGAGTGTCAGCTTTACGTTGGCGCTGCGAGCAAGACGATCCTCGGCGTCGGCCAGGTTATCGCAAAGCCGAAGCATAGCGGCAAGGCTGTAACGATAAGAGGACTCGGTTGCCGCCTCGCGGTTGGTGTAAAAGCAAAGGGGGGCTGTCTCCGACTGCTTGAGGGCAATCAGATCTCTGAGGGCGGTCTGTGCCGCCGAGAGAATGGGGAAAAGTTCGTCTCGCTTTTGGGGGAGCAAATTGACGAGCTCAATGAGAGCAGGCATTTTTTTCGACAGGGCGTTCTCCACAAGGCTTTGCGCGGTTCGCCGCTGCTTCACGAAGGGCTCACGCTCCTTTTCGTCCAAGAGCTCAAGAGCACGACCGATAGAGCCTGCGGCAATGGCCAGCACCTCGTCAAGGGCATCGGCGGAAAGCCGTGCGGCCTCGGGGGTGGTGCGAAGCAGATGCTCGCGGAGCTCTCTGTGGGGAATGGGCTCGGTGCGAAGCACGGGTGCGCGGCTCCGTACCGTTTCCAGAAGTGCCTCCTCGGTTTCGCACAGAAGAAAGAAATGTACGAAGGCGGGCGGCTCCTCCAGGGTCAGAAGAAAGGCGTTTTGCGCCTGTGTGGTCATGGTGTCGGCGTCCTCAATGATATAAAACTTATCGTCGAGGTCGTTGGGCACCTTTCGCACGTCCGTCTGCAGATTTCGGATCTGCTCCACCTTGACCGACTGACCATCCTTTTGGATGAGGATCACGTCGGGGGACTTTTTGTCCAGGATCTTTCGGCAGGAGGGGCAGACGCCGCAGGGAAGCGGTGCGCTTCCGTCTTCCTTTCTCTCACAGGCAATGGCGGCGGCGTATTGCATAGCAATGGTATGCTTTCCGCTTCCGTGGGGACCCGCGAGAACGTAGGCGTGGGCCATAGTGCGCCCAAGAATGTCACGACAAAGGCGGCTTCGCAGAGAGTGGTTTCCCACAATGCTTGGCATAGATGCTTTCACGGCGGATCCTCCTTCGTTTGATCTCTTTTTATTATAACAAACAAATCTGCCGATGTCAAGGGTGACTTATCCGCGTTTCACCGTAAAGGTGGGATCGGTAAGAGGGACGTCCTCGATTTGTTCAAGACCGATAACGGTATGCTTTTTTTGGCGGATCGCGTCGCTCAACTCTTCTAGCGTATGACAACGGAAGGGAAGCGCAATGCCGCAAAGCGGTGTCTCCGGCGACCCGATCGTATGCTTGTCCGTTCCGCCTGTCATAGGCAGACCCAGCTCGCGGGCATATTCCAAAGCACGGCGATCCTCCTCGGGCAGATTGCCATAGTTCCGAACCTCGATGGCATCTACAAGTGACGGGACGAGCAGAACGGTTTGACGGGTCATATAAGCGCGCTCCCGATACGGATGGGCGTGAATCACAAAGGCACCGGCCTCGCGTACGACAGCCAAAAAGTCGGTGCCGGTGGTATCGCGAAGCTCGGGACGGTCCATATACCATTCGGGAGAAAGGCCGTACACAAGATACTCGTCACCGACGATCCCACGGAATTCAACACCGAAAAACACGTCGAAATCACGTCCCTCGGCGGCCTTTTTTGCCGAGCGATAGCCTTCGGCATAGGCCTCGATAAATTCTCTCCAGGGAAGTGCGCGGGAGGGGGCTGTGTTGCCGTGGTAGAAGTGATCGGTGACCACCATTCCGGCGTATCCCATATTCGCGTAGAAGTCCACCATCTCCGCGCCCGTGTTCTTGGCGCAGGCGCTGCCCTCGGAGGTGTGCATATGCAGCTCGTATTTATACATTTCGGTTTTCCTCCTTAGGGATGGCATACAGGTTCAGATCCCACGCGGGAACGTAGGGGAGCTTGCGAAGATAAAAATCATAGTCGGGCGCCAACTCCTTCAACAGAAGGGGCAGAGCGAAGAGATCCTCGCTTCTGTGATACAGAGAAACGAGAAGCCGTGGGCGGAAGCGACGGATGGCCTCGGTGCTTCCGAGAAGCGCTTCGCGCTCCGATCCCTCCACGTCGTATTTGATATAATCAAGGCTGAGATCGCCAAGGTGATTGTCCAGAGAATCGGCCTCGACCTCCACCGTTTTTTTAGCCTTTGCGGCGTCGGCGAGGTTGGCGTTTCGGTTGCCGCTGGCGTCCATAATAAGCGTCTCACTATGCGACCAGGCGGCAAGGGGCAGGGGCGTGATGGCATATTGGTCGGCCACCGTTTCCGCGTATTCCGAAAGCTTGCGGAAGTTTCTGCGGTCGGGCTCGAAGGCCACGACGCGGCGAAGATTGGGCGCGAGGGGGATGAGACGGCGGATGGTGTCGCCGTTGTAAGCACCAAGATCGGCATAATCACGGATGGTTTCGGGATTCAGGAGCGTTTTCGTTGTCTCTTCCTCGTCCGCTTCGCAAGCGTCAAGATGGGAAATGTCGCCGCTCAGCTTGTAGCGGATCACGTCGGTGAAGGTCTTTTTCGATTGCTCGTCTGCGAGTAGCTCGTACGCCTCGCGGAGGGAGGCCTCGTTGGCGCGGAAAAATTCAAGATTGAAAAGATTGCTCCCAAAAACGGGAACGTCGGGGGCGTACAGCTCATTCTCGGCGGCTACGCGGCGGATGGTGGCAAGCACGTCGGGAAGGGAGCTGGCAAAGGAGAGGAGCACGATAAAGCTTCCGTATTTGGCCTTGGCCTCCGAATAGGAAAGCACGACCTTGCCGTGAAAGCTGTGACCGCGCACGAAGCCGTCGCTGGCGAAGAAATCGGCGATCTCAATGCCGTATGCTTCGCAAACGGAAAGGATCTTGTCGGCGCCGTTTCCCATACCGTACATCAGAATGGGCTTGTCCGTTTTGGATAAATATTGCCAAAGATCGGCGGTGGGGGACAGATTCATGGTCTTCTCCTTTCTTTTTTTGTTGACTTTCCCCCGCGTCGGTGCTATAATGAAGGCAACGATTGCGGAGGTGAAGCTATGAACTGTATTTTTTGTATGATTATTGCGGGCGAGATCCCGTCGGCAAAGGTTTACGAGGACGATTACGTGTTCGCGTTCAAGGATATCAATCCTCAGACGCCCGTTCATATCCTCGTGGTTCCCAAGGTGCATATGGAAAGCACCGATGCGGTAAACGGTGAGAACAGCGTATACGTGGCGAAGATCTTTGAGGCGATTCCGAGGATCGCCGCAGAGGCAGGACTTGTGAGCGGCTATCGCGTGATCACCAACTGCGGTGAGGACGCCTGCCAGACGGTAAAGCATCTGCATTTCCACGTAATGGGTGGCAGAGCGCTTCCCGAAAATATGGGTTGATATAAAGGACTGTTGCTTGAAGCAACAGTCCTTTTTCGTTGTTTATTATGCTTCCTTTACGAACTCGTTATAAATAGCCTCAAGAGCCTTTTCGAAATCGTGCTCGGCAACACCTACGATGATGTTCAGCTCGCTGGAGCCCTGGTCGATCATCTTGATGTTGATGCCGGCATTCGAAATGGCGTCGAATACGCGTGCGGAGGTACCCTTTGCCTTGACCATTCCGCGGCCGACCACGGCGATAAGAGCAAGCTCATCCTCAACCGAGATGCTGTCGGGTCTTGCGGAGCGCTGGATGCGGGTAAGAAGACGGTCGCGCACCTTATCAAGTGCCTTGGTCTCAAGAACCACGCTCAAGGTGTCGATACCGGAGGGAACGTGCTCAATGGAGACCTCGTTCTCCTCAAACACCTCAAGGACGCGGCGGATAAAGCCTACCTCGGAGTTCATTCTGTCCTTCTCGACCGTAATGGCAGAGAAGCCGCGAAGACCTGCAACACCGGTGATCACGTGCTTGGAGTCGTAATCGGTAGCGGAGGGAACGATCATGGTTCCGCGGTCCTCGGGACGGTTGGTGTTCTTGATATTGATCGGGATGCTGGCGTAACGAACGGGGAAGATGGCCTCGTCGTGAAGAACCGAAGCACCCATATAAGAGAGCTCACGAAGCTCGCGATAGGTAATGGTATCGATGATGCAGGGATCCTTGATAATGCGGGGGTCTGCCATCATAAAGCCGGATACGTCGGTCCAGTTCTCATAGAGATCTGCGCCTGCCGCACGGGCAACGATGGAGCCGGTGGTGTCCGAGCCGCCGCGAGAGAAGGTCTTGATGGTGCCGTTGGGCGTGATGCCGTAGAAGCCGGGGATAACGGCGTACTTGTGCTTCATCAGCTCGTCGCGCATAACCGAGTTGGTCTTTTCCTGGTCAAAGGTTCCGTCGTCGCGGAAGAAGATCACGTTCTCGGCGTCGATGAAGTCAAAGCCGAGATATTTGGCAAGGATGAGACCGTTGAGGTACTCGCCGCGGCTGGCGGCAAAGTCACGGCCGGAGTGGTGGAGCATAGCGTTCTTTACGTACTCCAGCGCGCCGGAAATGTCGAAGTCAAGACCGAGATCGGCAATGATGGAATTGTAGCGATCGGCGATCTTGGCAAAATAAGCATCTATATTTTCATTCTTGCGGACCATTTCATAGCAGGTGTACAGCATATCCGTCACCTTGGTGTCCTCGGAAAAGCGCTTTCCGGGAGCCGAGGGGATAACGTACTTTCTCTGGGGGTCGGCCTTTACGATCTTGGCGACCTGTCTGAAATGTTCTGCATCGGCGAGAGAAGAACCGCCGAACTTTACAACTTTGATCTGCATAGGGGAAATCCTTTCTGACTGCGTGTTCGGGAAAATAAAAAAATTATTCATTATATTATAAGGAAATTTTTCGTCAATGTCAAGGGTTTGGGCGCAATTCCGATAAACTTTTTCAAAAGGGCAGGGGAGAAAAAAGAAAACCGCCGAAAAACGGCGGTTAAACTTTTCGAATTAGCCAATAGCGTTAAGCTTCTTGGTGAACTGGCTCTTCTTACGAGCAGCAGCGTTCTTGTGGATAAGACCACGAGCGGAAGCCTGGTCAATCTTCTTAACAGCTTCCTTGTAGGTAGCCTGAGCAAGCTCAGCATCACCTGCAGCAAGAGCAGCCTCGTACTTCTTCATATCGGTCTTCAGCTGGCTACGGAAAATCTTGTTCTGAAGGGTCTTGGCCTCGATAACCTTAACACGCTTCTTTGCACTCTTAATGTTCGGCATTTGTTTCACTCCCTTTGTTAAAAAATAATTCAGGTTAAGCAACGACACCTGAGAGGGTGTGCCGTCACATTCGTCCATACGACGATTATCATACCACAGTCAAAACGAAAATGCAAGAGTTTTTTGAAAAAATTTTCCGAGAAATTAAAATTTTTTTGATTTTTTATAAAAAACTTCAAAATAAAGAGAAAAAAACAGAAAAAACGCTTGACAAAGACAAAAAGTTGTGGTAAGATATTAAACTGCATTATAATGCTATTTCTGCCTAAAAGCGGAGTAGCAGGACAAAATGCAAAACGGTTTTCTACTTATAATGTAAAAAGGTAGCCTTGGGGTTCGTCGCGGCTCGCGGCGGATTACTACTTTGAAAATGGAGTGATTGTATTAATGATCAATGTTAAAGAACAAAAGCTCGGCAAGAACGTGAGAATGAGCTTCTCCAAGACAAAACATGTCCTTGATCTTCCTAACCTGGTGGAGATTCAGACGAAATCCTTCAAGTGGTTCCTTGAGAAGGGTCTGCTTGAGGTTCTTCATGACGTTTCCCCCATCGTGGATTATTCCGGCAATCTGTCTATCGAGTTCCTTTCCTTCTCCCTTGATGCCAAGCCCAAGTACTCGGTTGAGGAGTGCAAGGAGAGAGATGCGAACTACGCAGTACCTCTGAAGGTGAACGTAAGACTCACCAACAAGCAGACCGGCGAAGTAAAGCAGACCGACATCTTTATGGGCGAGCTGCCGATTATGACCGAGACGGGAACCTTTGTGATCAACGGCGCAGAGCGTGTTATCGTTTCCCAGATCGTTCGTTCTCCCGGTATGTACTATGCATCCGAGTTTGACAAGTGGGGTAAAAAGACCTATTCCGCAACGGTAATTCCTTACCGCGGCGCATGGCTTGAGTACGAGACTGACGTAACCGGCGTGGTATACGTTCGTATCGATAAGAACCGTAAGGTTCCTGTAACCATGCTGATCCGTGCACTTGGCGTTGATCCTGTTGACGTTGAGAAGAAGGGCAAGACCTCCGAATACAAATCCTACATCGAGACCAAGGAAGATGTTTACGCTATATTCGGTGAAGAGGAGAAGCTGATCGCAACCTTCGAGAAGGACGATTGCGAGGAGCTTGCTGCCCGCGGAAAGAGCGAGTGCGGTATCGAGGCGCTGAAGGAGATCTACAAGAAGCTCCGTCCCGGCGAGCCTCCCCTTGTTGAGTCGGCACATACCCTGCTCAGCAACTGCTTCTTTGATCCCAGACGTTATGACATCGAGCCTGTCGGACGTTATAAATTCGATAAAAAGCTGGCCCTTTCCGAGCGTATTGCTAACCGCAGACTCGCCGGAACCGTTGTCAGCCCCATTACCGGTGAGATTCTCTTTGAGGAAGGTGCCGTTATCTCCAAGGCTGACGCCCTTGCTATCGAGCGCGCCGGTGTTAACGACGTATCCATCCGCCTTGACAACGATCAGGTGATCAAGGTGTTCTCCAACAACACCATCGAGCCCGAGTACATTCTCGGCTTCGACCTTAAGGATTGCGGTGTTACCGAGAAGGTTCGCACCCCTGTTCTCCTTTCCATTCTGGAGGAGTGCGGCGGTGACGTGGATGCGATCAAGGAGATGGTTCGCGCACGTCTTTCCGAGCTGTGCCCCAAGCACATCACCAAGGACGATATCTTCGCGTCCATCAACTATCTGCTTAACCTGACCCACGACGTGGGCTGTGTTGACGATATCGACCACCTCGGCAACCGTCGTATCCGTTCCGTCGGTGAGCTGCTTCAGAATCAGCTCCGCGCCGGATTCGTAAAGATGGACAAGGTGATCAAGGAGAGAATGACCACTCAGGATAACGAGAAGCTGACGCCTCAGGCGCTCATCAATATCCGTCCTGTAGTTGCTGCCATCCGCGAGTTCTTCGGATCCTCTCAGCTGTCTCAGTTCATGGATCAGAACAACCCCCTGGCAGAGCTGACCCACAAGCGCCGTCTGTCGGCACTTGGTCCCGGCGGTCTCTCCCGTGACCGTGCATCCTTCGACGTCCGTGACGTTCACTATACCCACTACGGTAGAATGTGTCCCATCGAGACGCCCGAAGGTCCTAACATCGGTCTTATTTCCTACCTGACTACCTATGCCCGTATCAGTGACTACGGCTTTATCGAGGCTCCCTTCCGCAAGGTTGACAAGGAGACCGGCGTGGTTACCGATGAGGTTATCTATATGACTGCAGACGTAGAGGATAACTACGTCATCGCGCAGGCAAACGAGCCTTTGGATGAGAACGGCAAGTTCGTCAATGCCCGCGTAACCGCCCGTGATAAGGCTGAGATCGTGGTCGTTGACGCCAACCAGGTAGACTTTATGGACGTTTCTCCCAAGATGATGGTATCCGTTGCTACGGCAATGATCCCCTTCCTTGAGAATGACGATAACTCCCGTGCACTGATGGGATCCAACATGCAGAAGCAGGCGGTTCCGCTTATGGTAACCGACTCTCCTATCGTTGGTACCGGTATGGAGTACAGCGCAGCGGTTGACTCCGGTGTCGTTGTGGTTGCCAAGAACGCAGGTCGTGTAGAGCGCGTTGAGGCAGACAAGATCGTTGTTGCTTGCGACGACGGCCATAAGGACGTTTACGATCTGATCAAGTTCAAGAGAACCAACCAGGGCACCTGCTTCAACCAGAGACCTACCGTGTCTCTTGGCGAGGAGATCACTGCCGGCCAGGTAATTGCCGACGGTCCCGCAACCGCAAACGGTGAGACCGCGCTCGGTAAGAACGCGCTTATCGGCTTTATGACCTGGGAGGGCTACAACTACGAGGACGCAGTTCTTCTGAACGAGAGACTGGTCCGCGATGACGTTTATACTTCTCTTCATATTGAAGAGTATACCCACGAGGCAAGAGATACCAAGCTCGGTCCGGAGGAGATCACCCGTGAGATTCCTAACGTTGGTGAGGACGCTCTGAAGGATCTGAATGCCGAGGGTATTGTTAAGAAGGGAACTGAGGTTCGCGCAGGTGATATCCTTGTCGGTAAGATCACGCCCAAGGGCGAGACTGAGCTGACCGCCGAGGAGAGACTGCTTCGTGCGATCTTCGGTGAGAAGGCCCGCGAGGTAAGAGACACCTCTCTCCGTGTTCCTCACGGTGAGTCGGGTATCGTTGTTGACGTGAAGGTATTCTCTCACGAGCAGGGCGACGAGCTTCCCGCAGGCGCTAATAAGCAGGTTCGCGTATATCTGGCACAGAAGCGTAAGATCTCTGTCGGTGATAAGATGGCAGGTCGACACGGTAATAAGGGTGTCGTTTCCCGCATTCTTCCTCCCGAGGATATGCCCTTCCTGCCCGACGGAACGCCTCTGGATATCGTTCTGAATCCTCTGGGCGTACCTTCCCGTATGAACATCGGTCAGGTGCTTGAGGTTCACCTTGGTATCGCCGCAAAGAAGCTGGGCTGGAAGATCATGACCCCTGTCTTCGACGGCGCAACCGAGAAGGACATTTCCGAGTGTCTTGAGGCCGCAGGAATGAATCCCAACGGTAAGACCGTTCTTTACGACGGCCGTACCGGTGAGCCCTTCGATAACCCCGTAACCGTAGGTATTATGTACTACCTGAAGCTCCATCACCTTGTAGACGATAAGATCCACGCCCGTTCTAACGGTCCTTACGCGCTGGTTACCCAGCAGCCTCTTGGCGGTAAGGCGCAGTTCGGTGGACAGCGTTTCGGTGAGATGGAGGTTTGGGCGCTTGAGGCATACGGCGCGGCTTACACCCTTCAGGAAATTCTGACGGTCAAGAGTGACGATATTGACGGTCGTCGCCGTGCATACGAGGCGATCATCAAGGGTCAGAACATTCCTACGCCCGGTGTTCCCGAGTCCTTCAAGGTTCTTGTGAAGGAGCTTCAGGCTCTTGCACTTGACATTCGCGTTCTGGATAAGGACGGCGAAGAGATCCAGCTTTCGACGCTTTGCAATGCTGAGGAGGAGTCTCCTTATTCCAAAGCCCCCGAAATTGATTTCAGCGAAGAGTTCAAGGACGTTGAAACCGACGACCTTGGCGATTCCTTCATTATTGAAAATGCCGAGGATGAGGACGATTCCTTCTTCGGTACCGAGAGCGATTTCGAGGATGACGGTTCGGACCTTGATTTCGACGACGAAAATATGTAATGAGTGAGGAGAAACAGCATGGCAAATAATGAATTTGATTCCATAAAAATTGGTCTGGCTTCTCCGGATATGATCAGGGAATGGTCTTACGGCGAGGTTACCAAGCCTGAGACGATTAACTACCGTACGCTCAAGGCTGAGGTTGGAGGTCTTTTCTGTGAAAAGATCTTCGGCCCGACCAAGGACGGCGCTTGTATGTGCGGCAAGTATAAGAACGCACATAACATTTCCAGAAGCGGAAAGGCACACAAGTGCGAGAAGTGTGGCGTAGAGATCACCACCAAGAAGGTGCGCCGCGAGAGAATGGGTCACATCGACCTTGCCGCTCCCGTGTCTCACATTTGGTACTTCAAGGCGATCCCCTCCCGCATGGCGCTGGTTCTGGATATGTCTCCCAAGCAGCTGGAGCAGGTTCTGTACTTCGCAGAGAACGTAGTTCTTGATCCCGGTACGACCCCCCTTACCAAGGGCATGGTGCTTTCTGAAAAGCAGTATGCTGAGTATACCGAGCTTTACGAGAACGAGTTCCGCGTCGGAATGGGTGCGGCAGCGATCAAGGAGCTTCTTGACGGTATCAACATTTCCGATCTCGCCGCTGAGCTGAAGGTTGAGCTTCAGACTGCGAAGGGTCAGAAGAAGAACCGTATCATCAAGCGTCTTGAGGTTGTTGAGTCCTTCAGAAAGTCCGGAAACAAGCTTTCCTGGATGATCCTTGACGCGATTCCCGTTCTTCCCCCCGATATCCGTCCTATGGTACAGCTTGACGGTGGCCGTTTCGCGGCTTCCGATATCAACGAGCTTTACCGTCGTGTTATCAGCAGAAACAACCGTCTGAAGAAGCTGATGGAGATCCATACGCCCGAGATCGTTATCCGTAACGAGAAGCGTATGCTCCAGGAAGCCGTAGACGCTCTCATTGACAACGGTCGCCGCGGAAAGCCGGTTACCGGCCCCTCCAACAGACCTCTGAAGTCTCTCTCCGAGATGCTTCGCGGTAAGCAGGGACGTTTCCGTCAGAACCTTCTGGGTAAGCGTGTTGACTACTCCGGACGTTCGGTTATCGTTGTTGGTCCCAACCTTAAGATCTATCAGTGCGGTCTTCCCAAGGAGATGGCTCTCGAGCTGTTCAAGCCCTTCGTAGTAAAGCGCTTGACCGAAATGCAGAAGGCTACCAACGTAAAGGACGCACAGAAGAAGATCGATCGCGCATATCTGTATCCCGAGGTTTGGGATGCACTTGAGAACGTGATCAAGGAGCACCCCGTTCTTCTGAACCGTGCACCTACTCTGCACAGACTTTCCATCCAGGCGTTCGAGCCCGTGCTTGTTGAGGGTC
>JAZLBM010000139.1:0-2384 GCA_045613705.1 Eubacteriales bacterium
GGTCGGCGTTGTGGACAAGAAGAAGATCCTCGACAATACCAGAATGGCAGAGGGCGACGTTGTGATCGCACTCGCTTCGACCGGTGTTCATTCGAACGGCTTCTCGCTCTGCAGAAAGGTGTTCGATATCGACAACAACAACCCCGCGCTCTACGTTCCCCGCGAGGAGCTGGGCGGCAAGACCATTGCCGAGGCGCTGCTGGTCCCCACCAAGATCTATGTCAAGCCGGTTCTGGCTCTGCTGGAGCAGGTGGACGTGAAGGGCATCAGCCACATCACGGGCGGCGGCTTCTACGAGAACATTCCGAGATCCATCCCCAAGGGTCTTTGCGCCAAGATCAACAAGTCGGCAGTTAAGGTTCTTCCCATCTTCGACTTGATCGCCAAGACGGGCAACATCCCCGAGCGCGATATGTTCAACACCTACAATATGGGCGTTGGTATGAGCATCGTTGTACCCGCCGCTGAGGTGGATACGGCTCTTGAGATCCTCCGCGCTTGCGGTGAGGATGCCTACGTAATGGGTGAGATCGTCCGCGGTGAGGACGGCGTGGAGCTTTGCTGATGAGTGGGGTGAACAAGCGCATCGGCGTTCTGGTTTCGGGCGGCGGCACCAATCTGCAGGCCCTTATCGACGCCGAGAAGAGAGGGGAGCTGGGATGCGGCAAGATCTCTCTTGTCATTGCCTCGAAGCCCGGGGTCTACGCCCTTGAGCGCGCGGGAAACAACAATATCCCGTCCCTGGTTTTAGCAAGAAAAGAGTACGATAGCATCGCGGCGTATTCCAAGGCGCTGGTCGACGCCCTTGAGGCGGCAGAGATCGACCTTGTGGTGCTGGCGGGCTTCCTTACCATCATCGACGAGCAGGTGTACGAGCGGTTCCCCAACCGCATCTTGAACGTTCATCCCGCCCTCATTCCTTCCTTCTGCGGCAAGGGCTTCTACGGACTGTACGTCCACGAGGCGGCGCTTCAGAAGGGCGTAAAGGTGTCGGGCGCAACGGTACATATCGTGACCCCTGAGTGCGACGCGGGCCCCATCGTTTTGCAGAAGGCTGTTGCGGTTAAGGAGGACGATACCCCCGAGACGCTTCAGCGCAGAATCATGGAGGAGGCCGAGTGGAAGATCCTTCCCGCGGCGGTTCGCCTCTTCTGCGAGGACAAGATCACCGTCGCCCAAAACAAAGTGTACATCAAAGGAGAATAAATATGAAGATCTCTACCATCAAAGAGGAATTGAACTCTCTTGCCTACCACGGCAGAGGTATTATCATCGGTAAGAGCGCCGACGGCAAGAAGGCCATCACCGCATATTTCATTATGGGCAGAAGCGAGAACAGCCGCAACCGCGTGTTCGTTCTTGAGGGCGACGCTATGCGCACCAAGGCATACGACGAGTCCAAGATGACCGACCCCCACCTGATCATCTACTATCCCGTCCGCGTTCTTGGCAACAAGACCATCGTGACCAACGGTGACCAGACGGATACCATTTACGAGCTGATGGACAAGCAGATGACCTTTGAGCAGGCTCTGCGCACCCGTGAGTTTGAGGACGATAAGCCCAACTTCACCCCCCGTATTTCGGGCATCATCCGCCGCGAGGCAGACGGTATGAATTTCGCTATGTCCATCCTCAAGAGCGCCGAGGGTGACGACAGCTCCTGCGAGCGCTTCACCTATGCTTACTCCAACCCCATTGCGGGCAAGGCTAAGTTTATCCACACCTACAACGGCGACGGCAACCCCCTGCCTTCCTTTGAGGGCGAGCCCAAGACCTTGGAGCTTCCCGATATGGATATCGACGCCCTGACCGACCTGATCTGGACGAATCTGAATGAAGATAACAAGGTTTCTCTCTTCGTGCGATACATCGACATCGACAGCGGCGAGGCCGAGACCCGTGTTGTGAACAAAAATGCGTGAGGTGACCGAAATGAAAGAATTTGAACTGAAATATGGTTGTAACCCCAATCAGAAGCCTGCCAAGATCTTTATGGCAGACGGAAGCGAGCTTCCCATTGAGATCCTTTGCGGTCGCCCCGGCTTCATTAACTTCCTTGACGCGTTCAACTCCTGGCAGCTTGTCAAGGAGCTGAAGGAGGCGCTGGGTCTTCCCGCCGTTACCTCCTTTAAGCACGTATCTCCTACCTCTGCGGCAGTAGGCATTCCGCTTTCCGAAAAGCTGAAGAAGGCTTGCTTCGTGGACGATATCGAGGGTCTTGACGAGTCTCCTCTCGCCTGTGCCTACGCCCGCGCAAGAGGTACCGACCGTATGTGCTCCTTCGGTGACTGGGTAGCTCTTTCCGACGTTTGCGACGTAACAACCGCAAAGCTTATCCAGAGAGAGGTTTCCGACGGTATCATCGCTCCCGGCTACGAGCC
>JAZLBM010000140.1:0-7070 GCA_045613705.1 Eubacteriales bacterium
AAAAGATCTTTGCCATCAAAAATGACAATCCCGGCAAGCATACCGTGGTTGATGCAGATAATTTGGAGTACATTTCCTCCGCAGGCTTGCGTGTTATTCTGAGACTCAGAAAGGAAGAGCCTAAGCTTGCCATCATCAACGATGCTCCCGATGTTGACGAGGTATGTGATATGACCGGATTTACCGATATGGTCACGGTTGAAAAGGCTTATCAGAAAATGAGCGTTGAAGGCTGCGAGTTTATCGCAAAGGGGGCAAACGGCGCGGTATACCGCTATGATGCCGAGACTATTCTTAAGACCTATTTTGCCAAGGATGCTCTTCCTGAGATCAAGCAAGAGAGAGAGAACGCAAGACGTGCGTTCGTTCTTGGTATCAATACTGCAATTCCTTATGGAATCGTTCGCGTTGGGGATGGCTACGGCACGGTTACTGAGCTGCTGAATGCCGTCAGCGTAACAAAGCTTATCCGAAACAATCCCGAGGATATGTCGGAGGCGGCAAAATACTATATTGATATGCTCAAGAGCATCCATGCAATAGAGGTCGAGGACGGAGAACTGCCGGATATGAAGGAAACTGCGCTGGATTGGGCGGCGTTCGTATCCGCATATATTCCCGAAGAACAGGGAAAGAAGCTCCGTGCTCTCATCGAGGCCGTACCGAAGCAGAATACCCTGATGCACGGTGACTATCACACCAACAACATCATGGTACAGAACGGTGAACCGCTTCTCATTGATATGGATACGCTTTGTATGGGACATCCCGTGTTTGAGCTTGGTTCGATGTTTAATGCTTTTGTGGGTTATTCCGAGCTTGATCATCAGAATATGCTGGATTACTTCGGCTATAGCTTTGAAACTGCCGGAAGGTCCTGGAGTATGGCGCTTAAGATGTATCTTGGCACAGAAGACGAAGCCGTATGCCAAAGCGTTGCCGAAAAGGCAATGATCATCGGGTATACCCGTATGCTTCGCCGTGCCGCTCGCCGTCCTAATGAAGCGGATAGTCCTGCCAAGATCGCAAGATGCAAGGAGATGCTGGCAGAGCTGCTTGGTCGCGTAGATTCTCTTGTATTCTAAAGAGCGACCGTATCAAGGAGAATGTATGAAATTTAAGCCCAATCCTTTGCTTTATGGGGCGAACGAAAATTTTTTCAGCACCTTTAGACTTGCAATACGGATGAAGGATACGGTTGATTATGATCTGCTGTCCCGATCCGTGGAGAAAACAATGGTGCGTTACCCTTATTTTTGCGTTTTCCCCAAGCGCGAAGAAGAGAATATTGTGTTGCATTATAACAACCACCCGTTGCCCGTTTTTCCGGATGACCGTGCTGTGACACTGGGAAGCGGGGAAAGTGGGGGACACTTGATTTCCTTTGGATGTAAGGATAACACGATTTTTATTGATTGTAGCCATTATATCGCCGATGGAATGGGTGTGGATCCTCTGATGAAGAGCCTACTCTACTTATACGCTTCCGAGCGATACGGGACAGAAGGCTTGGAAGCCGAGCGGATTCGGATGCCGGATAGTCGGATCTGTGATGGGGAGTATACCTATCCATTTCCCGATGGTACGATGGATACAGAGGAGTTATACATTCTTCAGAAGACTCCTGAAGAGGTTTACGGCTTGGATCCTGCTGCGTTCGACAATGAAGGCTTATATGCCTACCACCTGCACGTTCCGCAAAAGGCGATGATGGCAAAGGCAAGCTCGTCAGACGGTAGCCCCGTCTCTTTCCTGTCTGTCTTGCTTTATCGAGCGCTTCATCGGCTTGACCCCAATATAGATAAGCCGATCGTGGCACACGTGCAGCACCAGTACCGTGCTGTGTTGCGCGCACCTATGAGTCACCATAGTCTGGTTAACTATATTCCGGTAACTATGCCCCCTCGTCTTAGCAAATGGGACGTTGAGAAGCAGAATACCGTTGTGCGAGGACAAGTGCTCCTCAAGGGAGGAAAAGAGGCTGATATTGCCTCGATCAACCGATTGATAGAGGCGTTTCCGAGTGATAGCTCATTAGCCGAAAAGAAGGACGCGATGGCTCGCTATGCAGAGAAGAGTATCCTCGGAAAAACATTCGGTATCAGTTACGTTGGAAAAATGGACTGGTGCGGTCTTGAACGCTACGTTGACGATCTTCACGTCTACATCGGTGAAAAGGACACGAAAAATATGTTGCTCATTGAGGTTATGACCGCGGGAGAAGACTTTTCGCTGACCTTTATGCAAAGCGGGCGAGGCGATAAATATCTGAACGCTTTTATGGATGAGATCCGTTTGCTTCAGATTCCCGTCCACTTAGCCGGCGAGGAAAGATATAGGCCTTGCAATACCGATTTAATTCTGTAATTTTGAAAGAGAATAGGAAGTAAAATATGAAAAACAGTAGTATGAAATTACCGATCATCATTCTTGTGATCGGGCTGATACTTGCGATAGCATCCTGCTTTTTTACCGGTATCATGAAGGAACCGACGATTCGGGAGCATAATTTTGATTACTCGGTGACGTATCGTATCGATGGAGAGGTGAAGACGTTTGAGGGTGTCTTCCAATGCAGCTTTAAAGGGCACGACGGATACGACGATCCCACGCTTAGATTGTATGATGGTGTGCATGTGAAGGACGAAGCCGTACAGGAATCTATGTGGTTTACTGTAGCGCAGAAGGAAGATGTGGAGCTTCTGATGGCAGTCGGTCTGGATGCCGCTTATTTGATGGGTGATCCCGATAAATACGAATACGTACACGGAAATGACGATCCTTATTTTGAAGCGCTTGATGCAGAGGGGTACTCGGTCGAAGTATCTGAGAAATTTGACGCCGAGATCATCAGCTGGGAATATCCCGAGCCGATTGAAAACACGTTCCGTTTCTCGGGATTTTCCCGCTTATATGTGATCAGCATGCTTATTATGCTCTTAATTGCCTTTTTGACGGTCCTTGCTTGCCTGATCTTTGTAAGAAAGGATTCCGACGTGGGCTACAAGGTATTTGACATACTTTCTATAATTGCGAATTTTGTCATTACGTTTATGGTGATTCCTTTCATCACTATAGTCATAGTCTTTTTCCCCCTTGTGATGGAAGCGGAATCTCTTTTGTACCAGATTTATTTATGTGTTCCCGCGTTGACCGTCTTCACGCTCGCTGCCTCGATCGCTTTGCGCCGTAAGGGATTTGCAAAATCCGGATTTTTCGTGCAGCTTGTTTGCCCCGTTTTGTTTTTCGCTGCAGTATTCGTAGAATCCTTGATTCACAAGCTGTTTCTCTGATTGCAGCTGCCGATTTGGAGATGCCTTGGATGCCCAACCTGCGTTTAGGTACTCTGAACGGCGATGACCTGTAAATAAACCGGAACACGAGATGCGTATTCAGAAAGAGTATACCAAAGGAAAAATACAGTTTCCCGTTTGTCTGCCTTGATCCTTGCTCTGGTTATGCTTCTGACAGCGCTTGTTGGTTGTAATCATCCGAGCGGCACTTTTGGGGCAGCATCTTGAAAAATGCTAAGATTTGTGGGATTTCTCAATCGTCGCATAAAAAGCACCGCAATCGCGGTGCTTTTGTTTCGCTTTGAGGATGGATTGTTTCCCTTGACACTTTATTGGAGTTATGCTACAATATAGGGGATATTGAGAACGGAGGCGGATGATGGGGATCGCGAGAGAAAAAATCTGTTTATATACACCGCCATATCCGCGGTGCCGTACGGTTGCGGATATGATGCATCTTGCTTCCGACTTGGGGCTTGGAGGCGTGGAGCTTCGCAGTTTTTGCGAGGAGTTTCGCGCGCCTGATCGAGAGAAGGCGCGTGAGCTGGGGAAGCTTGCAAGGTCGCTTGGGCTTTTTCTCCCTTGCTTTTCGGTTTCCTCCGATTTTGTAGCGGCGCCGGAAAAGTCGATGGAGGCTCTTCGGGGCTATGCTGAGATCTGCGCAGATCTTGAGATCCCGTATCTGCATCATACGGTTGCCTTGGATCTGCACGCTTTTACACTTTCCGAAGAGGAAAGGGCGCGTCGGTTTTCTTTTGGAACCGAGTGCGCTCTTGCTATTTGCGATTATGCGGAGCGGCTTGGCGTTCGCACCTTGATCGAGGATCAGGGCTTCGTGTTCAACGGCGTGGGCAATTGCGCGCGGCTGTGTGAGCGTTCGGGCGAGCGCATCGGCATCGTGGCTGACGCGGGTAACATCTTGTTTGTGGATGAGAGACCCGAGGATTTTATTCGCGCGATGAAGGGAAGAGTGTGTCACGCGCACCTCAAGGATTTTGCAAGATACACGGAGGTGCCCGAGACGTACCGATACCGAAGTGTCAGCGGTGCCTATCTTGCCGAGACGGAGATCGGCACGGGCGACGTGGATCTGGTGGCGGTGATGCAGGCGTTTGCTGATATTTCATACGACGGCTACTATGCTCTTGAGTTTTCTCGTGTTTTTGACGAGGAGGAGCTTGCCAGGGTCCTGGCAAGGCTAACCGCCGCCTCGTAGATTTGCCGGAATCGTTGTTTCGTGCAAAAAATCATCAATATGTGTATGGTCTGCGCCAAGGCAAGCGTGTATAATGAATACGGAAAGTAAAATAGTATCGGGAAGGAAAGAAAATGGATTCTTTGATTTTTGCCATCAACGCGGTGGCACCGCTGATCATTTTGGTGGCACTTGGCTATTTCCTCAAGCGGATCGGCTGGGTGACCTTGGGGGACTCCAAGACCCTAAACCGCCTTGTATTTCACATTTTTCTGCCGGCAACGTTGTTTCTGAACATCTATAAGATCGAGAGCTTCGGTGACATTGAGTTCGGCTACATCGTGTACGCTATGGCGGCAGTTGGCGTTTTGTATTTGCTGGCCATTGGCGCTATCGTGCTTTTGGTTCGCGACAGAAGCCGCTGGGGTGCGCTTTTGCAGTCGGCCTTCCGCTCCAATTACGCCCTTGTGGGTATTCCGCTTGCGGGTTCACTCTTTGGCGACGAGGGTGTCATTGCCGCGTCTTTACTGTCGGCGGTGATCGTTCCGTCGCTGAATATGCTGGCGGTGGTCAGCCTGACGGTGTTCGGCAGCGGCAAGGCAAGCATCAAGAAGGTGCTTATCGGCATTGCCAAGAATCCCTTGATCCGTGCGATTTTCCTCGGTCTCATCGCCATTTTCATTCGTTCGCTTTTCGTGAAGGGTGGCATTTCCTTCCGCCTCAGCGAGGTGAAGTCCATCTACACAACTCTCACCTATATGTCCAATCTTTCCACGCCCCTGGCACTGATCGCACTCGGTGCTCAGTTTGAGTTCTCCACGGTGACCTCTATGAAGAAGGAGATCATTATGGGAATTCTGATGCGAACCGTGGTGGCGCCTGTTTTGGGTATCGGCGTGGCCTACGTCTTCTTCCGCGACGTGTTTACGGGCGCGCATTTTGCTACCTTTGTGGCGGTATTCGTTACCCCCGTGGCCGTGTCCAGCGTTCCCATGACACAGGAAATGAAGGGCGACGTGGTGCTGATGGGACAGCTTGTGGTCTGGACGACTCTGCTATCCTCCATCTCCATCTTCATCGCATCCTTCCTGCTTCGTCTTGCGGGAATCTTCTGATAAAAATGAAAGCCTCGCCGAACGGCGAGGCTTTTTGTGCTCTGTTACAGATATTGCGACGGGCTTCGGCCCGTGATTTTTTTGAAGAGGCGGCTGAAGTAGTAGACGTCGGTAAAGCCCGTGGCATAGGCGGCTTCTGTTACGTTGCAGGCGCCGCTTCGCAGAAGGTCGCAGGCCTTTGCAATGCGTAGGCGGTTTTGGAATTGGAGTGCCGTCTCTCCCGTTTGCTCCTTGAAAAGAGCGCGAAAATGGGAGGGGCTGAGTCCTGCCATAGCGGCAAGCGTCTCACTGCGGTAGGTGGTGGTATAGCTTTCTGCCAGGAGATCGCGGACCTTTTCCACGGCCTCGGCGTGAGGGGAAAGCGCTTCGGGATGGCGTGCTTCTTTGATCAGCAGGCAAAGCAGCTCTGAGATGAGACTGCGGCAACGCAGAAGCGTGCCTTCGTCGCGGAGGCTCCATTCTTCAAGAAGCGCGCTGAAGATACGGGTATAGGCGGGAAGGTCGCGCACTGTGGTGACGCGCGGGATCTGCGCAAGCTCCTCCTCGGCGGTCTTGCCAAGGGGGATGAGATCAAAGACTACAGAAATAAACGACCAGGGATCGTCGGCGGCCGATTCTGCCGATCGGTTTTCGCCTTTGCGGAAGAAAAGCACGTCACCGCTTTTCACGGGGAAGGTGCCGTGGTCTGTTTCGTAAGTGGCGGAGCCCGAGCGGGCAAGGGCCAGGCTATAATGATTCTGCGGCGTCAATCTGTCCATCCTCCAACGGGGATCTGCCTCCCGTAAGATCACGAATTCTATGTTGCCGACCGTAAAGTTAAACGGGTCGCGGTGTGTTAAATTCACGTATATCACTCCCTTTTTCTTATTGTACTGCGGACGGGTCGATTTGTCAATAAAAATCATCGTTTTGTGCAAAAAATCATCAATATGTGTATGGTTTGGCGGAGGGGAAGGGTGTATAATGAGTACGAAAAAACCAAAAAGGAGTACAGGTATGAAGCTTACGAATAAAACAGTTATGATTACGGGTGCGGACGGCGGTATGGGTACCGTGATCTGCCGCGCGCTTGCTGAGGAGGGCGCGAATCTTGCCCTTTGCTCGGTGAACGGCGCCCATCTTGATGAGGTCGTGGCCGCCCTTCGTGCGGATTTCCCCGCGTGTCGTATCGTTTCGGCGCAGGTAGACGTGACCGACGAGGCGCAGGTCGCGGCTTTCGTGGAGAAAGCGGCCGCCGAGCTCGGCACCCTTGACCGTCTGATCAACCTTGCGGGTCTTTCCATTCCGTCCCAGTACAAGGAGACGGAGGAGGCGACCTATGACGCGATGATGGACGTGAACGTCAAGGGCTCCTTCCTTATGAGCAAGCATTTCGCAGCACACGCCGCAAGCCCCGCGCGTATTATCAACGTGGGAAGCATGGCGGCGCGCAACACCAACGCCAACGCCCCCATTTACTGTATGGCA
>JAZLBM010000141.1:0-2873 GCA_045613705.1 Eubacteriales bacterium
CCCAAAGTCTGTCCGCGGTTGGCGGCGGTTCCCTTGGGGGCGGTGGTGGCACCGTCGTAGTGGATCAGCGCCATAGCGTGTCCGTAAGCACTCAATTTTGCCTGCAGCCCGATAAAAGCTTCGCGAGCCTGATTCAGTTCCATAAATAACTCCTTTCGCGTCCTGCGCGGTGTATTCCCCTTTATTATACTAAACCCCTTCCCTTTTGTAAAGGGGGGATGGAAAATTGATGTTTAGCGGTTTGATCCTTTTTCGTAGGGGCGATTCACGAATCGCCCGAAAAGATTGGATTGTAGCCGTTTTCACGGATGTGCACCGCTCGTTGCGGGCGATTCGTGAATCGCCCCTACGGTGTTTCTGCGGATTCTAAACCCACCGCCAAATCAAAATTTAAGCACAAAAAAGAGGACGATTGCTCGTCCTCTTTTCTTTCCTTCGGCATCAGACGCCGTGGGGCTTATCGGTGAAGTAGTCGCCCGCGTCGTAGGTCTTCCTCTCGATGCCGAGCGTGTCGCAGATCACCGCAAGCACCTGATTGGTCATAGCCTCGGTGCCCTCGGGGGTATAGAAATGGGTCATATCGCTATGGAAGGTGGTGGGAAACGCCGCCGTGAAGGTATACAGATCGTTGATGACCGTATCGGTATGGCGGAGCACGTCGCACGCGATGGCGTTGTATTGCTCGATCTCGCGGTTATAGCGCTTGAAGTTCTTGCCGTACTTTTCCTCCAGCACGTGGGTAGAGGTGGCGAAGACCATCTTCGCGTTCGGGAACAGATAGCGCAGACGAATGTCCACGCGACGGATCATCTCGGCGTACATCTCGGGGGGCGTCAGCGGCTCCTCGCCAAACTGGCGCAGAACGTCCCAAAGACCCGCGTTCCAATGGACGAGGTCGATATCGTCGCCCCAGCCCTCTTCCTTTTTCCAGTCGCTTACGGCGCGCAGAACGTACTGGGCAAAGCGACCGCTATCGGGGGAAAAGAGCACCTCCACCTCGCCTGCAAGCGCCTGCTTGGCATATTTATCGTATCCCGCGCGGATGGAATCTCCGATCAAAACAACCTTTTTCATACAAATCCCTCTTTTCTCAGATGTGTCGCTCGTAGGGCTCGGCGGTGATGATGCCGTTCTTCACGATGCGCACAAACTTCACAATAGGTCCTTTCCTTTTTTGTGATTTTTGCTTTATAAGTTGAAAATAAGCGAGTGTCCCGATTTGCGGAAACTGTCTTATTCTGCAATGACAGTAAGGGGAGCGTTGGTGGGGATGGGGTATTCCTTTCCCCTCCAAAGAAGGCGGCCGCCGTCAATCTCTGTAGTTACGGTCACGCGATTTCCGTCCACCGAGACGTGGATGTCACCGCGTATGGTGGGAACGGTGCCGGAAAAGCGCTTGTAGATGCCGTGCGCAGGGGCGACGGTGAAGGTCTCGTAGGCGGGCTTTTCGGTGGAAACGCCGAGACAGTAGCGCCCGAGGAAGTAGATCGGACCGCAAGACCAGGCGTGGCAGAGTGATTTGCCGTACGGCTCGCCGTACATTGCGTAATGCTCGTCACCCGTGGCGGCGGGATCGTACTGCTCCCACGCCGAGGTGGCGCCAAGTGCCAGCATTCCGCCCCAATATTCCTCCATAAACTGCTGGGCATCGGCAAGATGTCCGAGCTTGCAGAGCGCCGCCAACTCGTAGAGCTTGAAGTAGGGCGTGGTAATGGGGCGTACGGTTTTATTGAGAAGTACATTTTTGAGGATGGACTCCTGCTTTTCGCCGTTGACCATGTCAAAAAGCACCGCAAAAATGTTGCCGTGGCGGGAGACGTTCTCCTTGCCTGAAGTGTAACAATCGATAAAGCAACCCTTTTCCTCGTGCCAATAGCGCGTAAGGATCAAGTCGCGAAGCGCCTCGGCGCGAGATTCGAAGATTGAGGGATCTTCGTCCACAAGTGCGGCAAGCCGCGCCATACAACGGTGCGCCTGCCAAAGAAGGACCTGCTCGGCGGCAAGAGCCCCCGATTTGTCCATGATGTACCAGTCGATAAAGATCCAATCGCCCTGTCGCGAGACCATCTGTCCGTCCTCGTCTAAGCGCGAGAGGATGAAATCGTACAAAAGTCGGATGCGCTTCCAATGTGTGCGCACGAACTTGGCATCACCGAAGGAGAGATAGTATTCCCACACCGCGATCAGCGTCAGGGTGGAATAATCGTTGATGTTGTTGACGTGTGCGAGTGCAACGTCTTTGGGCAGGAGCGCCAAGAGCGAGCGGCGGCCCACTTCTCGGTCGGCAAAAAGATAATCGCCGATCATCAATGCCTCACGGACGTCACCTGCCCAGACCCAACGGTCGCGCTTAATGCCGTCGAAATAAAATTCGCGTGAGCAGAGATGAAAGGTGTAAGCACAGACGTCAAAGATACGTTCGACTTCGGGGCGGTCGCAGGTGAAGCGGCCGCGCCGGGGGACGTTCAGCATCTCGGTGATCGCGTGTACGCGGGCGGGGCGCTTGCCCATCACGCGGACAAAGCGGAAGCCGCGCGCCCGAAGCTTGGTCGCGGTCTTTCCCGAAAACTCCTCCCAAACCGTGCAATGGCGGTAACCGCGCCCGTCCATGGCTTCGCCGCGGCATTCACCGTAGTAGACCTCGTAGGTTTCCTTTGGGTCAAGCCCTTCAAGCACCAAAAGCGCGAAAATCTCACGCCCGAAATCGTAAAGAATTCCGCCCTCCACCGTCTCGGTCGCCACGGGATCAAGCGCGGCGTAGGCAAAGGGGAATTTTTCGGGATCGTCGTCGGGGGAGGTGAAGGCGGGGATGCAACCTGCAGGTACGGGCGTTGCACGCGTATGGAGCGTGGTGCTCCAGCTCTCGTCGGTCA
>JAZLBM010000142.1:0-3351 GCA_045613705.1 Eubacteriales bacterium
AGGTGATCTCCCGTATCACCCGTGAGGCGCTTGACGAGGCGGGTCTGTCCCTCTCCGACATCGGTCTTGTGGCCGTCACCTCGCATCCCGGACTCATCGGCGCGCTCCTTGTGGGCGTCAATTTCGCCAAGTCCCTGGCCTTTGCCAACAACATCCCTCTTGTGGGTGTGAATCATATCCGCGGACACGTGGCGGCGGCGTATCTCGCCCACCCCGAGCTTGAGCCCCCCGCAACGGCGCTTGTGGTTTCGGGCGGACACACCTCCATCTTCCGCATCCGCGATTACAACGATTATCTGGAGATCGGTGCAACCCGGGACGACGCCGCCGGCGAGGCCTTTGACAAGATCGGTCGCGTCATAGGTCTCCCCTACCCCGCAGGCGCGGCCATGGACAAGCTTGCCCACGAGGGCACCCCCAAGACGGTGGATCTGCCCTCCCCCGCCCTTGTCGGCGACACGCTGGATCTGTCCTTCAGTGGCATCAAGACGGCCACCCTCAACTACATCAACTCGGCGACCCAGAAGGGCGAGGACATCCCCCGCGCCAATTTGGCCGCCTCCTATACCGAGCGCATCGTGTCGGCCATCACCAAGAAGGTGGGAATGGCACTTGAGCGCGAAAATTCAAAAAAGCTGATCCTGGCAGGCGGCGTGGCGGCCAATTCGCACCTCCGCGGCGCTCTTACCGACCTCTGCCGCAAGCACGGCGCAACCCTTTACGCGCCTCCCATTTCCCTTTGCGGTGACAACGCCGCAATGATCGCCGCCGCGGGCTATTACGAGTACCTTGACGGCAATCTCGCCGACACCTCCCTCAACGCCTCCGCAAGCGACGACGGGAACTGAAGATCAAAATTTCAAATTTTGATTTGGCGGTGGGTTTGATTTGCGCACAAACCCGTAGGGCGGGGGCTTGCTCCCGCCGTAGCAACCGATAAACCGCACATTTTCGGCGGCACCAAGGCACCGCCCTACAAGGTACGGTTCGCGCCATATTGTTTGTGCGAACACACCGATAAACACCAATTTATCCTTCCAATTTCCCAAATTTCATCACATTTCACAAAACAAATTTTCGGCACCGATTTTGAGTTATGCACATAGGTTATGCACAGGGTGTGGATAACTTGCGAAAAGTCTGTGGAAACCCGTATTTTTCCGTGGTTTTCCGCAAGATCCACTTGTTGACAACCCAAAAATCGCCATTTTGGCGCGCTTTTGCGGTGGGGCGCGAAAATCCCCCGCAAACCCTTTTGCCATAAGGAATTTGGCAAAATTTACGAACCCAAACGAAAGGAACGACTATGGCTAAGAAACCCCTTCAAGAAAATCGCGTATCTCCGTCGGTCATCAACCGACTGCCCCGATATTTCCGCTACCTCCGCATTCTGATGCGCGAGGGCAAGTCCCGTATCAGCTCGGGCGAGCTGGCAAAGCGTATGAACATCACCGCCTCCCAGATCCGTCAGGATCTCAACTGCTTCGGCGGCTTCGGTCAGCAGGGCTACGGCTACAACGTTACCTATCTCTACGCCAAGATCTGCGAGCTTCTGGGCGTAGGCGCAGGGCTTTCCGCCGTGGTCGTGGGTGCGGGTAATCTGGGTCGCGCCATCGTCCGCAGCTCTATGTTCGAGAAGCGCGGCGTGGACGTGGTGGCTATGTTCGACGTCAACCCCATGCTTGTGGGTCAGACGGTCAACGACGTTCTCATTCGCAATATGTCGGAGCTGGAGTCCTTCTGCCGCGAGAATCACGTGGACATCGCCGTGCTCACCCTGCCCAAGGAGGAGACGGTCACCGTCGCCAAGACCCTTGTGGCTGCCGGCGTGGACGGCTTTTGGAACTTCACGGGACAGGAGCTGGAGCTGCCCGACGCCGTTGTGGAAAACGTGCATCTGGGTGACTCGCTGATGACCCTGTGCTACCGTCTTTGCCTCAAGGAGGGCAACGTATCCGAGGAGGAAGTCGACGAATGAAGCTTTGTTTTTTCAGCGGAGAGGTGACCCTCGACCGCGATACGCTGGCAAAGGCCGCTGAGGCAGATCTTGGCGAGGCCGAGCTTTGGCTTCTTCTGTCCTTTGCCGCCGACCCCGCCCTTCTTGCCGATTTTGAGTCGGGTGCGGACGCCCTTGCCGAGACCCTCGGCATCTCCTCCTCCGACCTTGACAAGGCGCTTGGCTTTCTGATGGGTGCGGGCATCATTCGCCGCGAGGGCGGTGTGCGCCGCAAAAAGGCGGAGCCGAAAAAAGAAGAGCCGAAGGTGGCGAAGCGCGCGGAGGTCTCCGAGCTTCCCCGTTACACCACCGACGAATTTACCGCGCTCCTGGAGCATCGCCGCGAGCTGACGCTCCTCATTGACGAGGCGCAGAACGCCCTCGGCAAGATCTTCAATCAGACCGAGATCCGTCAGCTTGTGTCCATCTCCGAGGGACTTGGGCTTGACGACGAATACATACTTCTGCTTCTGGCCTACTGCCGCAAGCAGGACAAGAGCAATCTGCGCTACGCCGAGAAGCTGGCGCTGTCCTTCTACGACGAGGGCATCACCACCGCCGACGCGCTGACGGCGCGCCTCAAGGAGCTGGAGCTTGCCGCCTCGGTGGAGGGGCTTGTGAAGCGTCTCTTTGGCTTCAGCCGCAGTCTGACCGCCAAGGAAAAGGGATTTCTCGCCGATTGGACGGCGAAATTCGGCTTTGGCGCGGATATGATCGAAAAGGCCTACGAGATCGCGGTGGAGTCTACCGCAAATCCTAATCTGAATTATCTCCATTCCATTCTCACCCGTTGGCACGAGGAGAGCATCAAGACCCCCGAGGCCGCCGACCGCGACCGTGAGGCACGGAAAGCCGCCGCCGAGGGCACCCGTCCCGCAGCACGCGCGACCAAGACCGCCGAGCCCCCCAAGGCCACAAGCTTCGACGTCAACGACTTCTTCGCCGCCGCAATCGGCAAGGGGTATGGGGAAACAAAATAAAATTTTAAATTTTGATTTATCGGTGTGTTCACGGCGAGATTTTAAAGGCTTCTCCAAGATGGAGAAGCTGTCGCGGAACGCGACTGATGAGGGTGCGAGGTCTTATGACGACCGCATTAGGCGCACACTCATCCGTCGCCTGCGGCGCCACCTTCCCTATCTTAGGGAAGGCTTTAAAAAGTTCAAACTCTCCGATAAACATCAATTTATCATTTTCCATTTCCACTCACTTTCAATTCTCAATTTCCCTTTTTGGGGGATGAAACGAGGTATTTATGGCATATAACAAGAACAACTTCAAAAAGATCAAGGAGGAATACGCCACGAAGCACGTGGTGGCGGAGCAGGCGGCCGATCTGAGACGCGCCGAGGTAC
>JAZLBM010000143.1:0-2280 GCA_045613705.1 Eubacteriales bacterium
ACTGAGGGAGCCCGCGCAACAAAATCTTTTGCGCCTTGATATGGCAAGTGCTAATCGCGCATCTCGCAGGCTCCTTCCGTCACACTTCGTGTGCCACCTCCCTCTCGGAGGGAGGCTTTAAGTGCACCGACGAACAGACCGCTAAACATCAATTTATATTTGATTATATTTGAAAACGCGCAGCGTTTTCTACCTTAATTTTCAATTTTCCACTTTCAATTTTCAATTCTGCACTCTGCACTCTGCACTCTGCACTCTGCATTCTGCATTCTGCACTTCGCGCGCCGGCGCGATAAACATCAATTTACCCCACAAAAAAACCCCGCCGAGGCGGGGGGGATTCTTGCGTTACAGTTGTTTTTTGTTGAAAACGGGGATGCTTGCCGCGAGGCTCGCAAGGGTGGCGGCTACGGTAACGACGACGGCTGCGACGTAGGTGTCGGTCGTCTCCATACCGTAGACGATGGCGGTGCCGTTCATCAGCGCCGTGGGCAGATACTCACCCACACGGGGCACGATGCTCACAAGATAGCATCCGAGGATCACGCCGCCCGTACCGAGAAGCACGCCCGAGCTACCCTTCGCAAGGGTAGAGAAAAGGGTCATCAGGGCGATGGTGAAAAGTCCAAACAGCCAGCAAACAACGAGAGAAAATCCAAGGCTCTTGGCGACGCTATTGTCCCAGAAATAGGCATTGTAGCCATAGGTAATGCCTGCGCACAGGAAGTAGCCCACCGTCCAGAGGGCGGTCAGCGTCAGGGCCTTGGCAACCACCACCTTGTACCGCGCAAGCCCCTTGGTAAGGGACAGAACGAGGGTGCCCGAGCCATATTCCTTGGTGAAGATGCCGCCCTCAAGAAGCACGAAGGCAAGAAGCGCCATAGGAATATTCTTGAAGAACTGCGCCCAGGAATCGAGAGCACTCACCGTCACCTCGGTGACCGTCATTCCGCTTTGCGCCAAGGACTCTGCCATCAGCTCCATCAGCCAAGGCGTCAGCTTTGCCACCGCGGGATTCATAATGCCGAACAGCACGAAAAGGATGCCGAGGATCATCAGCTTGCCTGAACGAAGCTGCTCTGTCATTTCCTTTTTCACAAAGGTCATAAAGGATCTCATTTGCCGATCACCTCCATAAAGAGGGTCTCAAGAGAAGGCTCCACGCGCTCCAGTCTCGTGAGGGGCACGCGGTGGTCGGCGGCATAGCGCATGACTGAGAAGACCTCCTCGCCTCTTGCAAAGAGGCGGTTGTCGCCCGCAGGGTGCAGGGTTGGAAAGGCAGACAGAAGCCCGTCCCGCGCCTCGGCCGTTTCGGTTTCGAGAACATATTCGTCGCCGCGGAAGCGCGTCTTCACGTCGGCAAGCTTGCCCGATACCGTCACCGCGCCGCCGTCAAGAAAGGCCACGTCGGTGGCGATGCGCTCCACGTCTGACAGAATGTGGGTGGAGAAGAGCACCGTGGTCTCGCTCCGCGCCGCCGCGAGGATGTCCAAGATCTCCTTGCGACCCGTGGGGTCGAGGGCCGAGGTGGGCTCGTCACAGATCAAAAGCTTCGGGCGACCGAGAAGCGCCTGGGCGATGCCAAGCCGTTGCTTCATACCGCGGGAAAAGCCCTTGATGCGGTGGTTCTCGCCGTCAAGCCCCACAAGGCGAAGCAGCTCCTCGCTCCGCGCGCGGATATCCGCGCCGTCCATTCCCGTGATCTCGCCGCAAAAGCGGAGGTATTCACGGGCAGTCATAAAGGAATAAAATTCTGGTACGTCGGGCAAATAGCCCACGTGGCGGTTGGTGGCCGTCTCACCGTAGACCACGCGCTCGCCGTTCACAAGGATTTCGCCCTCGTCGGCGGCAAGAAGTCCCAGCACCGTCTTCATCGTGGTGGTCTTGCCCGAGCCGTTCTTGCCGATAAAGCCGAAAATGCTGTTCTCGGGCACCGAAAGGTCAAGGCCGCGAAGCACCTCGCGGTCACCGAAGCGCTTGCAAAGACCGCGGATCTCCAGCATCATCACGCGTCCTCCTTACCGAGGACGAAGTAGAGGATGGGACCCACGAAGTTCATAAAAACGATGGTCAGCACAAGCCACATCGCGCGGTTGCCGCGCTTGTAGGTCGTGTGGGTCAGAATGTGATACAGGGCGTAGCCAAAGAGGGCAAATTCCGCGATCACAAGGGGAATGAGAAAGGGCAAAAATTCCTTGGGCTCCTCCATTATTTCTCCTCCTTCTTGGCAAAGACCTCCACGCAAAGGCCGCGGCGACCGCAACGGGGGCAGGTCAGGCG
>JAZLBM010000144.1:0-16626 GCA_045613705.1 Eubacteriales bacterium
GACTTTTCGTTGGTACCGGGAGCAACGCCGAAGAAGCCGTTCTCGGGGTTAACAGCATAAAGCTTGCCGTCTTCCTTGTTAACACGGAGCCAAGCGATATCGTCGCCTACGCACCAAACCTTATAGCCCTTCTCGCGGTAAATTGCGGGAGGAATGAGCATTGCGAGGTTGGTCTTACCGCATGCGGAGGGGAATGCAGCGGTGATGTACTTGATGTCGCCGTTGGGGTATTCAACGCCGAGGATGAGCATGTGCTCAGCCATCCAGCCTTCCTTGCGTCCGAGGTAGGAAGCAATACGAAGAGCGAAGCACTTCTTACCGAGAAGAACATTTCCTCCGTAACCGGAGTTGACGGACATGATCTCGTTGGTCTCGGGGAAGTGAGTGATGTAACGGTTCTCCTCGTCGATGTCAGCTCTTGCATGGAGACCCTTGATGTAGTCAGCGCTGTCGCCGAGTGCCTCAAGAACGTTGGTGCCAACGCGAGTCATGATGAGCATGTTGAGAACAACGTAAATGGAGTCGGTCAGCTCGATGCCGTACTTAGCAAAGGGAGAGCCGACGACACTCATGGAGTAGGGGATAACATACATGGTCTTGCCCTTCATGGAGCCTGCATAGAGCTTGGAAAGCTTTGCATAGCACTCCTTGGGATCCATCCAGTTGTTGATGTTACCTGCATCCTCCTTCTTGGAGGTACAGATGAAGGTTCTGTTCTCAACGCGTGCTACGTCGTTGATTGCGGTTCTGTGAAGGTAGCAACCGGGAAGAACGTCCTGGTTCAGCTTGATGATCTCGCCGGTGGAGCAAGCCTCTGCGCGAAGAGCCTCAGCCTGTGCCTCGGAACCGTCGATCAGAACGATGTTGTCGGGCTGTGTCATAGCCGCCATCTCTTCGATCCAGCTATTGACGTGCTTGTTGTTAGTCAAGTTTGCCATTCTTTTATCTCCTTATAAATTTATTTCTGTGGTATGTGGATCTCATCACGAAACCCAACTTTGTCCATTTTATATTGTACTATATTTTTTTATATATTGCAATAGGTTTGTGAAAAATTTTTCAAAGGTTGCGATTTTTTTGTGAAAATCTTTAAAAATATGCGAACAAATGTTTACAAATGCAAAAAAATATGATACAATTGTACGTAGAAAGCCGTCGCGTACGACGCGACAATCCGCAAGAGAAGGAGTTTCATTATGAGAAAGCTCAAGCCGCAGGAGCAACGGGTCCTCGATTACGTAGTGGAGTCGATCAACACCAACGGATACGCCCCCAGCGTTCGTGATATAAAGACCGCCCTTGATTTCAAGAGCACGTCCACCGTGCATATGTATCTGAACCGCCTGGAGGAGTACGGACTGATCCGCAAGGAGGACGGCAAGAGCCGTGCGATCACGCTCACCGCTGATTTTTCTCCTGCCGCCGATCGCGTACCGATCCTTGGCAAGGTGACTGCAGGTCTTCCCATTCTTGCAGAGGAGAATTTTGACGGATACGTGGATTTTGCCGCGCAGGGAACCCGTTATGACCCCGCCAATCTGTTTGCGCTTCGCGTAAGCGGCACCAGTATGGTGAACGTGGGCATTATGGATGGCGATTACGTCATCGTGAATAAGGGTGAATATGCGGAAAACGGCGAGATCGTGGTGGCGCTGACCTCTGACGGCGCGACCGTAAAGACCTTTTATAAGGAAAAGGGACACTTCAGACTTCAGCCGGAGAACGACGAGTTTGCGCCCATTATTGTGAACGAGCTGATGATACTCGGTCGCGTTGTGGCAAGCATTCGATTCTATTAAGAGCGGCGTCTGAGACGTTTTACGAAAAGAGCCGCAAGCGGCTCTTTTTGATTTTACTTGTGAAAGGAGGGCGGAGAGGTGTTCGCATATATACGAAGACATTTGAAATTGGCGATGAAAACGGTGTTTCTCAATTACCGGGAGTATTTGAGCTTTTTTGCCGCGGTATTCATTTTTCAGTCCTTTTTCTGGCTTCTGACCTTTTCTAACCATATCAATAACGAAAGTGCCCTTGAGGTGATCGAGGGCGCCTATTCCGAGCATATCATCGTGGAAAATATGAATGCGGAGCAGGCACTTTCTCTTTATAACGATACCGTCCATTACCGAATTCTGAACGAGGGTATCAAATCGGTGACCTTTTCGTCGGGCGGACGGACGGCAAAGGTGGTCTTCTATGAAGATCACAAGGAACGGGATGCCAACCGCTTCGTGCAAAAATATCTGAGTAAGCTGGACGCAATGGGATCGGGTCACACCGTGACGCTGACGCCGCTTCTGACCTATGAAAGTTATTGCCGAAGCAACGATACCGCTTATTGGTTACTGATGCTTTTGCTTGCGGCCATTGCCATCTTCCTTTTGATGGCGCTATATTACATACGTGTCAATAACTTCCGATTTACCTACGGAATCTATATGACCTTCGGCGCAGATTTCAAGCGGCTTCTCGGTAACTCCATCTGGGAGATGCTTTCCGCATCCTTGCTGATGGCCATCCCCTCGGGATTGCTCTCGATGTGGCTCACGAAGGGAAATTACGCGAGGGTGGGTGTGGAAGCGGTCTTCTCCATCGGAAGCGTGCTTCGCGTGCTGATCTTCAACTGCCTTGTCGTTGTCGTTGCCGTATGGCTTCCTATGAAGGCGACCTCCCGCAAGGCGCCCATGTCACTGATCGTGGCGCGTGATAACGCCAACTACGTGACCTCCCCCCGTGCTTCCTCGTCCATTTTGGGACGAAACAGCTTTCCTGCGCTTTACGAGCTTCTCAGCATTGCCAGATTCCGTAAATATTACGTGAAGCTGCTGCTGATCGCCGTGTCCTTTGGCGCGCTCTTTATTTGCGGCCTTTACGTAGCCGAGATGAATCGTACGGCAGAGACCCGCGACGTGATGGAATATACCGTGGTTTACGAGGGGCGCGAGGATGCCTCCGAGATCAATCTCGCAGCAGAGGATATCATTACCTCCATCGCCGATATGGAGGGCGTCCGATATCTGGACGCTACCGTAAAAACGTCGGCGGTAAACGCAAGATCGCACATCCTTCTGGATAAGAACAATCGCTATTTCTCGGGCGACTATATCGTTCCTTGCAGTAACGTAAAGGGCTACGAATACGCGTTTTCTTCGCTGGACTATATCGCCGCGGACGCGTTGTATTTTGAGATGCTTCAGAGAAGCGGTCAGGTCAGCCTTGAGGGAGATCTGTCCCGTGTTCTTACCGACCCCAAGACGGTTGCCGTCAGTGAAAATATCTATAACGAGCAACGCGTCAGCTTCCGCGTCGGCGATACCATCGCCATTGCAACACCCGTGCGCACGGGTGCGATCCCCGAGCTTGCGGATATTTCCGATGCCGGCGTTATTCTGCAGAAGCGCGTGGAGAAGTGGACCTTCTCCTACGAGATCTATACCGTCGGTGCGGTTATCAAGAACGCCGAGGCGGGCGCAGGCATTATGGTCTGTATGAATGAAGCCGACTATAACGCTCTTGTCGGTATGGAGGCGAAGCGAAGCGAGCTTTCGGTTTACCTTGAGAACGGCACCGATATGGCGGCGGCCAACGGCTTGTTTATCTCTATTACCAATGCGCTGAACGGATACGACGGCTGGTCGGTGAACCGAATGGGCGCGGCGTTTGACGGACTTCTCACAGCGCGGAAAAACAACCACGATATGATCCTCACCATCGCTATGGCGATCCTTGCCATCTCGCCCGTCGTATGGTTCTTCTCACAGATCCTGTTCTGGCGGAAGCGGAGAGGGGAATTTCGTATGCTTGAGGCTTTTGGCGCCACCGCCGGTGAGATCCGTATGATCCACGTCTTTGCGGGTGGCATTATGGCGGCGGCCTCCTTCGTGTGTAGCCTTGGTATGGGCTATGCCGCAAACTACCTGCTGTACCGATTCTGCAATTCCGTTCTGCCCTCCATCGGTCTCGGAAGCGGAATCAAATACGAATATCAGCTTTCGGCAGGGGCGCTTGCCTTCAGTGTGCTGATCGCCATTACCTGCGGATTCTTGTCGTGTCTTCTGCCCTATTATCTGGGGCAGGCGGACGAGCGTAGGAGCCGCGCAAGGGAGAATGCCACTCCCAAAAAACGATTCGGAAAGAGAGGTTCCAAAGGTGTCATATAACAGTAACAGAAAAGAGGACCGCCGTGCGATCCTCGAGGTGGATTCGGTGCTGAAGCAGTACCATCAGTACGATACGGTGGTAACGGCGGTCAACCGCGCTACCTTCCGTGTATATGAGAATGAATTCGTGGCCATCATCGGTACCTCCGGATCGGGAAAAAGTACCCTTCTGCATATCTGTGCGGGACTTGATAAGGCCAATGCGGGAAAGATTATCGTGCGTGGGCGCGATATCACGGCGATGAAGCCCGATGAGCTGGCACGCTTTCGCGGAGAGCAGATCGGCGTGGTCTTCCAGAACCACAACTTGATCCCACAGTTGACGGCGATGGAGAATATCCTTGTCCCCGCGCTGATGTGCAATAAATCGGAGTACCAGTATGAAGAGCGACTGAAGAAGATCATTGGCGCGCTTGACATTGGCGACCGTCTGAATCATCTTCCCAGCGAGCTTTCCGGCGGTCAGCAGCAGAGAGTCGCCATCGCCCGTGCCCTTGTCAATATGCCCATGCTTTTGTTTGCCGACGAGCCTACGGGTAACCTTGACCGTGCCAACGCCGACGAGGTGCTGAATTTGATGCTCAAGACCAAAGAGATGCTTGGACAGACCCTTGTGATGGTAACCCACGATATGGCCATTGCCGAGCGTGCGGATCGCATTTTCCGAATGGAGAACGGCGAGCTTTATACCTACCGTTGAGGCTCTGCCCGTTGCACGATCCCTCGGATCCATAGAAGATCCTCCCTGTCAATGCTGAAGGTGACCACCGACAGAAGCAGGTAGACGGCTGTCGTTACGACGATGTGTACCGTAAGACGGAATCCTCCCGAAAGTGAAGACAAGGGAAGAAAAGAAAACAAAAGACGCGCTATCGATGTGGCGCCCACAATACAAAGAAGCGGCTTGCAGACCCATTTCATCAGATGGGAAACGAGACCGCTTTTTTGTATCATCCGCGTAGCACTGAAGGCGAAGTTCACAAGCTCGCTCACGTATATGGTTGCTACGTATCCCATAATTCCCATACGGGGCAGAAGAAGCCACACGAGAAATACCGAGAGCAGCGCGTCAAGAATGTTGACGAACATACAGTATACCTGGTCGCCAAGACCCTTTAGCATCGCGTCCACCGTGGTGTCAAGGTACATAATGGGGATAAGGGGCGCAAGGAGCCGAATGTAGCGCGCCGCGTCGGTGCCGGGGTAGATCACGCGCCCCAGCTCCTCTGAAAAGCAGATCATAATGCCTGCCACACCGATGGAAAATAAGGCGGCAAGCTGGGAGACGCGCTCGCAGATATAGCGGATCTGCCGCTTGTTGTTTTTTGTGCAGCATTCGGTGATCTCCGGAATGAGAAGCCCCGCAAAGGAGCTGATGAGGGCGGAAGGAAACAACACGATGGGGAGCGCCATACTGTGGAGAAGTCCGTATGAGGCAAGGGCGGTTTTGTTGTCAAGACCGCTTTTGCAAAGGCCGCGCGGAATCAGCATGTGCTCGATGGAGATCAGCCCCGAACGGGCATAGGCACTGAAAGCAATGGGGAGGGCGGTGTGTAATAAGGTCTTGCGGATCGGTCGACCGTCGGGAAGCGCGCGGACGGGTCTTACGGTTTTTTGACGGTCGCGCAGAAAGGCGGCAAAGGAAAAAAGGAAGGACGAGCCCTCCGCAATGGCACCGCCAAAGGCCAGCGCCGCACAAGCAAATTCAATGCCCCGAGGCAAGAAAAGCGAGAGAAGCAACGAGACCGAGAAAATGCGAACGGCCTGCTCCGCAACCTGTATGGCCGCGTTCTTCCACGCCCTGCGAACGGCGGTGAAGTAACCGCTGAAAACGGTGGAGAGGGCGATGGGAATCAGCGTGATGGCAAGAAGACGGAGAGACAATACGGTTCGGGCATCGGCAAGAAGCCGTTTGCCGATCCATTCCGCGCCAAACAAAAGACCTGCCGTGGCGATGCCGCCAAACAGAAGGGCATACAGGGTGCATTGCCGAAGAGTCACCACGGCCCCCTCGTGGTCCTCTCTGCCGAGAGCATCGCTGATCATACGGACGACAGTAATGTGGATGCCGGAGGTGGCGAGGGTGAGGGCAAAGCCGTAAACCCCGGATAGTAGAGAATACAGTCCCATTGCCTCGGCTCCCGCTTTGTTGGAAACGTAGACGTTAAAGCTGACGCTCACCGTTCGCATCAGCAAGGAAACACCGCACAAAAGCAGTGCGTTGAGTAGAAATCGTCGAATATTTTTCATATTTTTCCTCTTCCGATCATTTTGTTTATGCTATTTTATGTCAGCAAAAATGAATAAAGAAGGGATTTTTCGTCAACCATCAAGATAAATTGAAATGGTGAGGAGAACGGCATGAAAAATACGGTGGTTACGGTAGTTTGTCAGTACGGTAGCGGAGGAGAGCTGATCGCAAGGCGGCTTGCGGAGGCGCTGGCGCTTCCTTTTTATGACAAGGAGGCGCTTCTTGAAGCAAGCAAAGAAGAATCACGGGAAGACGGCTTTCGGCAGGGAAGCGCGGAACAGGGACAGCGACTGTATTCGCTTGCGACGGGTGTGGGCGTGGTATCGACGGGGGCGACAACACTTCCGGAGGATGACGTTACTACGCTTCGCCTGGCCGACGCGGTGAAGCGCCTTGCGACGGATGGTGGGTGTGTGATTGCCGCCGAGGGCTTTGCGGTGGCCTCTGTCGGGCAGACAAAGGGTATATCGGTATATATCAGCGCCGACCGTGAGGATCGTGTGCGGCGTATCGCATCGGGAGAGGGGGTGCTTCCTTCTGTGGCACATCGCAAAATCATTCGACGCGACAAGCGGAACCGCCGCCTCTGCCGTCTTTATGCCGGTGCGACGGATCGGTATGCGCTTTGCCTTAACAGTAGCTTCTTTGGTGTTGACGGCGCGGTCGACGCCATTCGCGGTATTCTTGACAGAAGAAACAAATGCGGATAAGAAAAAAGGTAAGATTTTTCACAAAATATAAAAAAATAAAAAATCCAAAAAAATCATCTTGACAAGTTTTCTCCGATGCAGTATGATAATTAATGCAAATTGCAAATAAGGAGGGAAATTATGGTATACATTTGTCAGCTTTGCGGATATGAGTATGACCCCAAGAATGGAGATCCCGAAAACGGAATCGCTCCCGGTACTGATTTCGAAGATCTTGAGGCGGATTGGGAATGCCCTTTGTGCGGTGCGGGAAAGGACGATTTTGAGATCGTCAGATCCGAGGATGAGGAAGACGACGGAGAGTGATCCGTCAGAATAGAAAGGGAGCCGTGGGTTCCCATAAATAAAAGGACAGGTGCGCCGCGGCGCACCTGTTTTTTGTTCGCGGTATCGTGCATTTTCCTTGACAAAGATGGGGAAAAGGTGGTATACTTATCTATGTATATATCTCTTTCAAAAAGAGTAGACAGAGGAGAGAAAAACGGAATGAAAAAGCTTCTTGTGATTGACGGAAACAGTATCGTAAACCGCGCCTTCTACGGCATTCGCCTTTTGACGAACAATGAGGGTATTTATACCAATGCGGTGTACGGAATGGTCAATATCGTTTCCAAGCAGATCGAGAGACTGGCGCCCGATTATTGTGCGGTGGCCTTCGACGTGAAAGCACCCACCTTCCGTCACGAGTTTTACGATTCCTATAAGGCGGGACGCCATGAAACGCCTCCCGAGCTTCTTTCCCAGTTCCCCTATGCCAAGGAAAGCATGAAGGCTCTTGGTGCCGCCGTTCTTGAGATGGCAGGCTATGAGGCCGACGATATTCTCGGTACCCTTTCTGCTATGGCTGAGAAGGAGGGCTACGAATCGTATATTCTTACGGGAGATCGCGACGCCCTGCAGCTGATCTCGGATACGACCACCGTGCTTCTTGCCACCAATAACGATACGGTGCCCTTTGACCGCGCCGCCTTTGAGGAAAAATACGGTGTAGCCCCCGAGCAGTTTGTAGACGTTAAGGCGTTGATGGGCGATAGCTCGGATAACATTCCCGGCGTGCCCGGCATCGGTGAGAAGACGGCAGTGAAGCTGATCTCCGAGTTCGGATCGCTGGACGCTCTGTATCAAAGCGTTCCTGCCGCAAGCCTTACGGCAGGCGTTAATAAAAAGCTGGAGGCGGGCAAGGAAAGCGCCTTTATGTCGCAGCGACTCGCGCGCATCTTCCGTGAGGTCCCCGTTGTAGACAATTTGGATGCTGTGGCATATAACGGTATCGACCGCGTAGCGGCATATCGTCTGTTTGAAAAGCTGGGCTTTTCTGCCTTTATCAAGCGATTTGAATTGGAGGCTACCGAGGCGGAGGCTTCTTCTTCCGAGGAGGGCGCGACAGAAAATACCGAGTCCGTGACGGTAAGCGTTGATGCACTTCGCGAGGCAATTTCTGCCGCTGACCGTGTATCTATGGCACTTGAGGATGACGGCTGCGTCTTCTTTGACGGCCGGCGCCGTATGCAGGCTGAGCTTTCCAAGGCAGAGCTTGATAGCCTGCTTTGCGATTCTGCCGTTGCCGAAAAGCTGATTTGCTACGACGTCAAGTCGATTTATAAGAGCCTTTTGAAAAAGGGACTTTCCTATGCGCCTATCTACCACGACGTCATGCTCGGCGCATACGTTCTCGACCCCTCTGAAAGCTCCTTTGATTTCTCCCGAATTTGCTATAAGTATCTGGGCAAGAATGCAGAAGCGCCCGATGCGGTGCTTTTGTATCGCCTTTACGAGTGTGTAGAGGCCAAAATTGCCGAAAACGGGCAGGGCGAGCTGCTGTACGGCATCGAGATGCCCTTGGCGACGGTGCTTGCCGAAATGGAGGTGCTCGGTTGCCGCGTGGATACCGAAGGCCTTGTTGCCTACGGCAAACAACTGGAGGAGCTTGAGGATCAGTACAAAGAGCGCATTTACTTCCACGCGGGCTGCGAGTTCAACGTCAACTCTCCCAAGCAGCTTGGCGAGGTTCTGTTTGACAGAATGATGCTCCCCGGCGCGAAAAAGACCAAGACGGGTTACTCCACCAACGCCGAGGTGCTGGAGCGTCTCAAGCCCTATCACCCCATTATACAGGATATTCTGGACTATCGCCAGGTGGCGAAGCTGAGAGGTACGTATACCGATGCATTGGCTGAAGTGGCCGACGGTGAGGGACGGATCCATACCACCTTCAAGCAGACGGGCACGGCTACGGGAAGACTTTCCTCCACCGATCCCAATCTGCAGAACATTCCCATTCGTACCGAGCTTGGCAGAGAGCTTCGTCGCTTCTTTATTGCTAAAGAGGATCACGTGCTTCTTGACGCCGACTATTCCCAGATCGAGCTTCGACTTCTGGCGGATATTGCGGGCGACGAGCATATGCGCGAGGCCTTCATTTCGGGCGAGGACATTCATACCGCAACCGCCGCAAAGGTGTTTGGCGTAGAGCCCGAGGACGTGACAGTGGAGCTTCGTAAGCGAGCAAAGGCGGTCAATTTCGGTATCGTTTACGGTATTGGAGACTTCTCTTTGTCGGGGGATCTCGGCATTTCCCGTAACCAGGCGAGAGAGTACATCGACAGCTATCTTGCCAGCTATCCTTCCGTAGACCGCTATCTGAACGAGATCAAAAAATCGGCTTACGATTGTGGCTACGTGACTACGATCTTCGGTCGTCGCCGCTACATTCCCGAGCTTTCGGGACAGAACAAGACGCTTCGCGCCTTCGGTGAGCGTGTGGCGATGAACAGCCCCATCCAGGGAACCGCCGCCGATATCATCAAGATCGCTATGATCAAGGTCAACAAGCGACTTCGCGAGAGCGGAATCGATGCGCGGCTGATCCTTCAGGTGCACGACGAGCTTTTGGTCGAGGCGCACCGCGACTGTGCCGATGAGGCGCTTGGCATTCTTCGCGAGGAGATGGAAAACGCGGTCAAGCTTTCCGTTCCTCTTGACGTAGAGGTCGGTGTCGGAAACTCCTGGTACGATGCGAAATAACGAGGAATCGACGATGAATATAGGAGAAAAAATCAAGGAGCTTCGTGTGCGCCGACGTATGACCCAGGCGGATCTTGCCGGGGATACCGTTTCGCGCAACATGGTGAGCCTTATTGAAAACGGAAGAGCGACGCCTTCGGTGCAGACGCTGGAGGAGATCGCCGCAAAGCTGAAGGTCACCCCCTCGTTTCTGATGGCAGACAAACGAGAGCAGGGGATCTTGCTGAAGCAGGAAGCGCTCTCCAACATCCGAATTGCCTTTACGGGCAAGAGCTACCGCATTTGCGCCGATCTTTGTCAAAACCTTTATCGAAGCGGAATGGAGCAGGACGACGAGGTGGATCTTGTCCTTTCGGAAAGCCTTTTGGCGCTTGCTAAAGAGGAATTTCTCTTCGATCATATCCGCGAGTGCTGCCGACTTCTTGACGATGCGGTGCTTTACGCCGAGAGAACGGTGTATTATACCGAGCATATTCTGTCGACGGCGTGGTGGTATTTTGAATATCTGGGACTTCTGTCTCCTGCGCTGACGTCGGAGAATCTGGGAGGTGCCGCCGTGCACGAGCCGTGCCGAAAGGATGTATACTGCCGCTATATGGAGGCAATCCTCTCGGAGGATACCGAGGATATGCCGCAATATACGGGAGACCCTGCTATCGCGGAGCTTTTGGCAACACACGTTCGCGCACGCGCCGGTATGCGTGAGGATGCCTTTGAAAAGGCACATCTGCTTCTTTCGGGTATTCTTCGCAGTCCCGACAGTCTTCCCGGCGTGGTGACGTATCACGTTCTTCACGATATTGAGGGCTGTTGCCGTGCCCTTGGTAACACCAAGAACGAAGCCAACTACAGAGAAGCGCGGCTTTCGACCTTCGAAAAACTGCTTTCGTGAGGGCATATGAGAAAACTTGTAATCATTTGGATTTTGCCGGCTATGCTTCTTTGCTCCTGCAGCGCCGATGATGTATCGGTGTCCTATAACGGGGAGGAATTGTCGGCAGAAGAAATTTTTGAGTTGTCCGAGCAGTTTCCGAGGGAGACCGAGACGGTCAAGGAGACCGAAACCGAGGCCGAGGAAACGGTGGAGCCCGCAGACGGGATCGTCTATTACTCCGAGGGCGGTGAGGTGTGGCACGAGTGGCGCACCTGCGGACACCTTTCGCAGAAAAACGAGATCTTTACGGGAAGCATCGAGGATGCTATGGCGGCAGGTAAGGAGCGGGGATGCTCCTACTGCACGGGAAAATCATAAAAGTGAGGAAATTGCTATGACTTTTGAAAAGACTACCATCGCGGAAATTGACGCGATCATAGGAATCGTATCCGACGCGCGCACAAGAATCGGACGCCTTGGCATCGACCAGTGGCAGTACGGCTATCCGTCCCGCAACGTGGTTGCCGAGGATATTCGCGCAGGGCGCTCCTTCGTGGCCCGTGACGACGACGGCTCTCTTTGCGCCGTGTTTACCGTAATTTTCGACGGAGAGCCTACATACGATAAGATCTTTGGAGGCGCGTGGGCATCGGAGGGTAAGAATTACCTTGCCGTGCACCGCATCGCCGTTTCCGGACAGAAGCTTCGCCGCGGCGTAGCCAGTCAGGCGATGGCTTTCGTAGAAGAAATGGCCAAGGAAATGGGACGCACCGGCGTTAGGATCGATACCCACGAGGGCAATTCGCCTATGCGCGCGATGCTGGAAAGAAACGGCTACGTCCATTGCGGAAGCATTTATCTGGAAAACGGTGAGCACAGAGTGGCTTACGAAAAGCTGGTATAACGTAAAGAAGGAAGCATTATGGCAGAAAAAAAGACCCAAGGGAAGATCATAGCCCAGAATAAAAAGGCCTATCACGACTATTTCGTAGACGAAAAGTACGAGGCGGGCATCGCTCTCTTTGGCACGGAGGTCAAGAGCCTTCGCGCCGGTGCCGTCAATCTGAAGGATTCGTATTGCGAGGTGCGCGGCGGAGAGCTTTTTGCTACGGGCATTCACATCAGCCCCTATGAAAAAGGTAACATATTCAACAGAGAGCCTCTTCGGGATAAGAAGCTTCTGATGCACAAAAAGGAGATCTTGAAGCTGCACGGACTCGTGTCACAGAAGGGATATACCCTGATTCCGTTGTCCCTCTACTTTTCCGGCGCACACGTCAAGGTCGAGCTTGGACTTTGCCGAGGAAAGAAGTTGTACGATAAACGAGACGATATGGCGAAGAGTGAGGCAAAACGCGCAATGGAGCGCACCTTCAAAAACGCCGATCGGGATTGAGGCAAATATGAGTATGTATGACGTATCGGTCGTTAAATGCGACGAATATAAAGCGGACGGTGCCCGTGCGGCGCTGACCGAGGCCATCGACGCCGTAGGCGGTCTTGGCTGGGTAGAGAAGGGAATGAAGATCGTCATCAAGGCGAATCTGGTTTCCTTTATGGCGCCCGAAAAGGCGGCAACGACCCACCCGGTGCTCCTTGTGGCATTGGTGGAAATGCTTCGTGAGAGAGGCGCCGAGGTCATCGTGGGCGATAGCCCGGGCGGTCTTTGGACGTCTGCCTTTGTCAACCGCGTATACAAGGCGACGGGAATGAAGGACGTTGAAGCGGCAGGCGCCGTGCTCAATCAGAATTATGAGATCGGCCAGGTCGAGGGCGGCGACGGTATGGTGCTGAAGGATTTTCAGTATACGGCCTTTCTTGACGAGGCGGATGCCATCATTGATTTCTGCAAACTGAAAACACACGGTATGATGGGTATGAGCGCGGCGGCCAAAAATATGTTCGGATGCATTCCCGGCGTATCCAAGCCCGAATATCATTTCCGCTTTCCCAAGCACGAGGATTTTGCCCGTATGATCGTGGATCTGAACGACTATTTCAAGCCTCGTCTTTGCATTTGCGATGCGGTGGTCGGCATGGAAGGAAACGGTCCTACCATGGGAACGCCGCGAAAGATCGGCGCGGTTCTGGCATCTCCTTGCCCCCATAAGATGGACCTTGTTTCGGCACAGCTGATCGGGCTTACCTGTGACGACGTGCCCACCCTTGCGGCGGCTTATGAGCGCGGAAAAATTCCCGAGTCGGCGGAGGAGCTGTCGGTATACGGTGATCCCAAAAGCTTTTTTGTCCCCGACTTTCAGAATATTCCCAACCGCTCCAGCCTTGAGTTCAGCAAGGATTCTACCAAATTCTTCGGTAAGCTTTCCGCACTCTTTATCGGTAAAGCCCTTCGGTCTGTGCCGAAGCTGAAGACGGGCGAATGCGTTGGTTGCGGTGTTTGTCGTGACATCTGTCCCGCAAAGGCCATTACCATCAAAAAAGGCAAGGCGATCATTGACCGCCCCGCCTGCATTCGATGCTTCTGTTGTCAGGAATTTTGCCCCAAGGGGGCTATGAAGGTCAAGCGACCTCTTTTGGCAAAGCTTTTGAACAAATAAAACAAAAAATCTCCGTGGGAGCAAACCCTGCGGAGATTTTTTATTTGATTACAACCGGAATCAAAGGCTTTCGAGATAGGTAACTACGTCACCGACGGTAACCAGCTTGTGGAGATTCTCGTCGTCGATCTCGATGTCAAACTTTTCCTCGCAAAGCAGAACCAGGTCAGCAAGCTCGATAGAGTTGATGCCAAGGTCGGCGGAAAGCTCAGCGTCGAGGGTGATGTCAGCCTCATCGATCTGAAGCTCATCAACAAGCAGTTCTTTCAGCTTTTCAAACATTGTAATTTCCTCCAAAATGATAATATCTTGCGGGACTTTTGCGGCCTCACTCGACGGGCGAGGGAAGCACGCGGTGGGATCAGCGCTGCGCGCGACCGCCTGCCAAATGCTTTCTTGCGCGTCAGCACATAGTGTGCTGGATCCGTGCGGAAATACACTAGACAAAGAGCATTATACAACAAATTTTTCAATTTGTCAAGACCTAACGTAAAATTTGACGGGTCGGGTGGGTGATGCGGCAATTTTGAAAAAAAGAAAACCTCATCCGACGTGTGCGGATGAGGCATTGGTGGGCCATCTGGGACTCGAACCTAGGACCGACCGGTTATGAGCCGGTAGCTCTAACCAACTGAGCTAATGGCCCGCTTAATGAATTCAGCGACTTCAATATTATATACCGACGAGGGCAAAATGTCAAGGGATTTCGCAAAAAAGGAAAAAAAGAAAAATATTTTTTCTCGACAGATTGCCCTTGGATTTTCAGGTCTCTGCCGATATACTGATGGTGCGGACAAGCTCCGCAAATCAAAATGAAAGGAAGAGAAATATGAAAATTATCAAGATCGGCGGTGTTTTGCTGTTGGCGGCGGCAGCCGTGTTTTTCGGGTTCCATTTCTTTTTTGCCAAAGGGGACGAGCAGGTGCCCATGGACAATGAAGGGGATGACGTGAATCCGTACGTGGAGGAATTGGCATATTATCGGGCGAAAACCGAGCAGCTTGAGACCGAGCTGTCTCAGCTCAAGCAGGAGCAGTATACCGCGCAAAAGGAATACGAGGAGCGGATATCTGAGCTGGAGTTGCTTCTTCGGGCGGAGGAGGAGTCGACAGAGCCGCCTGCAAGCGCCACATATACGTATACCGTGTCGGAGAATACCGTGACGATAACGGGATATTCGGGGAATGAGACCAGGCTTGTGATCCCCGACAACATAGACGGTCTTCCCGTCAGCACCATCGGTAGGGAGGCCTTTAAGAATTCTGTTCTTGTTGAGGTGGTGATTCCCGGCTCGGTAAAAAAGATCGATTGGTTTGCTTTTTACGGAAGCACGCGCCTTGCGCGGGTGGCGATCCCACGAAGCGTGACTAAGATCGAATACGGTGTGTTTGACGGCTGTGAAAAACTGACGGTATATTGCGAAAAGGATTCCTACGCCGACAAATACGCCCGCAGCTACGGTATGGCGGTAGAAAACTGAAACGGTGACAAGAGGTACTTACCGTGGGTAGGTACCTTTTGTATTTCTTGAAGGTAACCTCCTTGACAAGACCGCCGCGTGTGAAGTATAATAATGAATGTGATCCGAAGAATCGGGTTCTTTGAGAAAGAGAGGAAAGCCATGACCTTGCTTGAAAAAATGAAAAGCGGTGCGCTATACAATTGCTCACTTGAGGCGATCCCCGAGGAGCTTGAGAAAAAGCTGAACGAGTGTAAGGAGCTGCTGTACGATTTTAATAACAGCCGCCCCGGCGAGACAAAGAAGCGCTCCGAAATCATAAAGAGGGTGTTTGCCGAAGTGGGGGAGAACTGTTATATTGAGCCTCCCTTCTACGCCAATTGGGGCTGCAATATGCACGTTGGCAATCATTTTTATGCCAACTTCAGCCTCACGGTGGTAGACGACACGGATATCTATATTGGTGACAACGTAATGATCGCGCCGAATGTGGTGATCGCGACGGGAACGCATCCCGTTTGCCCGGAGCTTCGCGCACAAGCGTTTCAGTACAATCTTCCCGTCCGTATTGGAAACAGGGTCTGGATCGGCGCGGGGTCGGTGATCTTGCCGGGCGTTACCGTCGGTGACGGAAGCGTTATCGGCGCGGGAAGCGTCGTTACGAAGGACGTTCCCGCCGGTGTTGTGGCAGCCGGAAATCCCTGCCGCGTGCTACGCGAAATCAGCGACCGCGACTACGAATACTACCATAAGAACAAAAAGATCGGTTTTTACGTGGAGAAAAGTAAATAAATTTCAGCTTTTCTGTTGAAAAAAATAGAGAACTGTGATATAATCAAAGTTAGTTTTGAGTGATGGGTGGTGGCAAACATGGCAAAGATCGGTTTTGACAACGAAAAGTACCTGGAATTGCAATCCAAGCATATCAGAGAGCGTATCGCTCAGTTTGGCGGTAAGCTGTATCTGGAGTTTGGCGGCAAGCTGTTTGATGACTTCCACGCGGCGCGCGTTCTTCCCGGCTTCAAGCCTGACAGTAAGCTTACGATGCTTCTTCAGCTGAAGGACGAGGCAGAGATCGTTATCGTTATCAACGCGGCGGACATCGAGCAAAACAAGGTGCGCGGCGATCTTGGTATCACGTATGATCTTGACACGCTCCGTCTGATCGACGCTTTTCGAAGTGTGGGACTGTATGTAGGCAGCGTTGTTCTTGCCCGTTACGCCGCGCAGAATGCGGCGGTGCAGTTCGAAAAGAAGCTGCAAAGCCTTGGCGTAAAGGTATATCGCCACTATTCCATTGCGGGATATCCCTACGATATTGAAAATATCGTCAGCGACAACGGTTACGGTATCAACGAGTATATCGAGACCGAGCGTCAGCTGGTGATCGTGACCGCGCCCGGCCCCGGAAGCGGCAAGATGGCAACCTGTCTGTCTCAGCTCTACCACGACAACTTGCGTGGCATCAAGGCCGGTTATGCTAAATTTGAGACTTTCCCTATCTGGAACATCCCTCTGAAGCATCCCATCAACCTTGCTTACGAGGCGGCAACCGCAGATCTGAATGATGTAAATATGATTGACCCCTTC
>JAZLBM010000145.1:0-2037 GCA_045613705.1 Eubacteriales bacterium
TGCGTTGGCGAGAAGAATCCTCACGGCATCGACGGCATTTGCCGCGCGGAGGGACTTGGGACGGATGCGGCAGAGATGCTCAAGCGCTTGATGACGGCGGACGGTGATTGCGACCGCACCCTGGCGCTTCTTCGTGAGGTCGATTGCGGTGAGGCGGCAGACGAGCTCGGTGCTATCCTTTCGGCGGTACGTGAAAGTGTTTCTTCCGAGAAGATCCGTTTGGATTTCTCGGTTGTGAACGATATGAATTACTACAACGGAATCGTGTTCAGCGGCTTTGTCAACGGCGTTCCCACAAGCATCCTTTCGGGCGGTCAGTACGACAATCTGATGCGCAAGATGGGCAAGCAGTCGGGCGCTATCGGCTTTGCGGTCTATCTGGATCTTCTTGACAGACTGTATGACGAGAGCGAAAGCTACGACGCGGACGTGGTCTTGGTTTACGAGGACGATGCGGATGCCGCCGCGGTATGTCGCGAGGTCAGCCGACTGACCGAGGAAGGAAACCGCGTGGCGGTACGTCGCACGGTGCCTACCAAAATGAGATATAAGAAATTGATCACGGTGAAGAACGGGGAGGTGAGCGTCGTTGAAGACAATGCTTAATATTGCGCTTCCCAAGGGACGTCTTGGTGAAAAGGTGCTGGCTATGTTTGAGGCGGCGGGCTTTCCTTGTCCCTCCATTCACGAGACCAATCGCAAGCTGATTTTTGAAAATGAAGAGGTTGGCGTCCGCTATTTCTGGGTCAAGCCCTCGGACGTCGCCATCTACGTAGAGCGCGGCGCGGCAGATATTGGCGTTGCGGGTAAGGATATTCTGCTTGAATATCAGCCCGACGTATACGAGATGCTGGATCTTGACATCGGCAAGTGCCGTATGGCGGTGGCCGCCCCCCGCGATTTCCGCGACGATCCCCGCAGAACCCTTCGCGTGGCAACCAAGTTTGCCCGTATTGCGGGAAATTATTACGCCTCTATGGGACGCGACATTGACATCATCCATCTGAACGGATCCATTGAGCTGGCACCCATTCTTGGCCTTTCCGACGTGATCGTGGATATCGTGGAGACGGGAACTACCTTGAAGGAAAACAACCTTGAGGTAGTGGAATCCATCGTTCCCATCAGCGCAAGGCTGATCGCCAACAAGGCAAGCTACAAATTCAAGACCGAAACCGTAAACCGAATTCTTTCGGGCGTGGCGGAGCAGATCAAAACGGAGAAATAACATGATCAAGATTATGAAATACGGGGAAGTGGCAAACGGCGAGATCTTCGCCCGCACGGTACCCACGGCAAGCGTTGAAGATATCGTTGCCGACATTATCAAAAACGTAAGAGAGCGCGGCGATGCGGCTCTGTACGAATATTGTGAGAAATTTGATAAAGCCAAGCTTTCCACCCTTGCCGTCACCGAAGCCGAGATCGACGAGGCGGTAGCGCAGGTCGAGCCGAGGTTCCTCGAGATCCTTGAGAAAGCGGCCGTCAACATCCGCAAATTCCACGAAAAGCAGGTTCGCAACAGCTTTATTATCAATAACGAAAACGGAATCGTTGTGGGTCAGAAGGTGATTCCCGTTGACCGCGCGGGTCTTTACGTGCCCGGCGGTACGGCGGCGTATCCCTCCACCGTGCTGATGGACGCCATTCCCGCCAAGATCGCGGGATGCCCCGAGGTGGTTATGGTGACCCCTCCCAACAGCGAGGGCAAGGTAAATCCCGTCATTCTCGCGGCGGCAAAGGTTGCGGGCATTGACCGCATCTTCAAGCTGGGCGGTGCCCAGGCCGTGGCGGCGCTTGCCTACGGAACCGAGAGTGTGCCCAAGGTTGACAAGATCGTGGGTCCCGGTAACGCCTTCGTGGCCGAGGCCAAGAAGCAGGTCTTCGGCGTGGTTTCCATCGATATGATCGCAGGCCCCAGCGAGATCCTGGTTGTGGCCGACGGCAAGTCGAGTCCCAGCCACGTTGCGGCAGACCTTCTGTCTCAGGCGGAGCACGACAAGATGGCAAGCGCGGTTCTCGTTACCGAATCCTATG
>JAZLBM010000146.1:0-2248 GCA_045613705.1 Eubacteriales bacterium
AAAATGGCGTGATTTTAAAGGCTTCCCCAAGATGGGGAAGCTGTCACCGAAGGTGACTGATGAGGGTGCGAAGCCTTATGGCACGCGGAATTAGCGCACACTCATCCGTCGCTAACGCGACACCTTCTCTATCATAGAGAAGGCTACTCTCGCCGTTTTGTTTGCTTAAATTCCGCAACCTCATCCGTCGGCTACGCCGCCTACCTTCCCGCTTCGCTCACTACAAACCTTCGGTTTGTGTCCCATTCTTGGAGAAGGCTTTAAGCTCCCCGCCAAATCAAAATTTCCCCCGTTCCCAACGCAGAAGGATATTGACACGGGGGTGAAAATCATATATAATATAATTAAATATCAAACTATAGAAGTAAACCGAAAGAAAGGGAACTTTACGATATGGAACTTTGTGAAAAGAAAAGGCTTCAGAAGCTGGCGAACGAGATTCGTCTTGGCGCCCTTGAGGGCGTACACGCGGCGGCATCGGGACACCCCGGCGGATCGCTGTCCATCGCCGAGATCATGGCGTATCTCTATTTTAAGGAAATGAACGTTTCCCCCGACGATCCCCGCAATGAGGATCGCGACCGTTTTGTGCTGTCCAAGGGACACACCGCACCTGCGCTTTACGCGGCGCTGGCGCTCAAGGGCTTCTTCCCCCGTTCCGAGCTGGCTCGCCTTCGTCAGGTAGACAGCTTCCTTCAGGGTCATCCCGATATGAAGATCGTACCCGGCGTGGATATGTCCACCGGTTCTCTTGGTCTTGGTATCTCCGCGGCCTGCGGCATGGCGCTTGCGGCCAAGGTAGATAACAAGGACTATCGCGTTTACACCATCGTCGGCGACGGCGAGAGCGAAGAGGGTCAGGTATGGGAGGCGGCTATGTTCGCGGCTCACTACAAGCTTGACAACCTCTGCGTGATCATTGACTGGAACGGTCTGCAGATCGACGGTCCCGTTGAAAAGGTTATGAACCCCACCCCTCACGACACCAAGCTTGAGGCCTTTGGCTTCCACGTAATTTCCGTTGACGCCCACGATCTTGACGCGCTTGACGCCGCCTTCACCGAGGCAAAGACGGTCAAGGGCAAGCCCACCGCCATCATCGCAAAATCGGTGAAGGGCAAGGGTGTTTCCTTTATGGAGAACAAGGTAAATTGGCACGGCGCGGCACCGAATGACGAGCTGTATGCACAGGCGGTTGCCGAAATTGAAGCGGCACAGGCCGAGATCGACGCGTAAGGGAGGACGAAGCAATGGCAGAAAAGATTGCAACAAGAGAAGCCTACGGCAAGGCGCTTGCCGAGCTTGGCGAGAAGTACAGCAATTTCGTGGTTCTTGACGCAGACCTTGCGGAGGCCACCAAGACGGCGTATTTTGAGAAGGCGTTTCCCGAGCGCTTCTTCGACTGCGGTATCGCCGAGGGCAATATGATGAGCGTGGCGGCAGGTATCGCCACCACCGGCAAGACGGTGTTCGCGTCCAGCTTTGCCATGTTCGCGGCAGGACGTGCCTTCGAGCAGGTAAGAAACTCCATCGGTTACCCCCACCTTAACGTAAAGATCGGCGCGACCCACGCGGGCGTGACGGTCGGTGAGGACGGCGCGACCCATCAGTGCCTTGAGGACATCGCCCTTATGCGCACCATCCCCGGTATGACGGTCATCAACCCCGCAGACGCCATCGAGGCACGCGCGGCAGTTGAGGCGGCCATTAATATCGACGGTCCCGTGTATATGCGATTCGGTCGCTATGCGGTTCCGGTGATCAACGACAACCCCGAGTATACCTTCCAGGTCGGTCGCGGCGTACAGGTTCGCGACGGCGCAGACGTTACCGTTGTGGCTACCGGTATTATGGTGGCTATGGCACTTGAGGCGGCTGAAAAGCTTCAGGAGGAGGGCATCTCCGTTCGCGTGGTCAACATCCACACCATCAAGCCCATCGACCGCGATATCATCGCCAAGGCGGCTCGTGAGACGGGCGCCATCGTGACGGCCGAGGAGCACAACATCATCGGCGGACTCGGCTCTGCCGTTGCCGAGGTGGTTACCGAGGAATGCCCCGTTCCCGTGGTTCGCGTTGGCGTGAAGGACGAGTTCGGTCACTCCGGCAAGGTTCCGCCCCTGCTTGAGATGTACGGTCTCACCCCCGAAAAGGTGGCCGAGGCGGTCAAGAAGGCAATTTCTCTCAAGAAATAACACATACGGGAGAGGCGGGATCTCCGCCTCTCCCTGTTTCAAATTTTGATTTA
>JAZLBM010000147.1:0-2108 GCA_045613705.1 Eubacteriales bacterium
TCGGGTGTTTTTTTCAAGGCGCAAGACATTTTGAATTACACAAACGGCAACGTGATGCTGGGCATTGTTGCCTGGCTGATCGGCGGCGCCGTTATGATTCTGTGTGCGCTTGCATTTGCCAATCTTGCCACCAAATACGCCAAGGTCAACGGCATCGTGGACTACGCCGAGGCCATCGTGGGCGAGAAATACGCCTACTTTACGGGCTGGTTTATCTCCACCATCTATTTCCCCGCCATGACGTCGGTGCTGGCGTGGGTCTCGGCGCGCTATACTCTGATTTTGTTTGACGCGAACGCCGACATTACGAGCGGTCTTTGTATGGCACTCGGTACTCTTTATCTGTGCCTTTCTTACGCCATCAACGTTCTGTCCCCCCGTATCGCGGGCAAATTCCAGATAGCAACCACCATCATCAAGCTCCTTCCCCTCGCCGCCATCGTGCTTGTGGGAATTATCGTGGGGCTTTTTAGCGGCAACACGGGAGAAGCCTTTGCGGCATCGAGCCCGACGGCCACCGCCGCCTTTTCCGACGTGTTTGCAGGCATCACCGCCTCTGCCTTTGCCTACGAGGGCTGGATCATCGCCACCTCCATCAACGCCGAGCTGAAGGAGCCGAAGAAGAATCTTCCCATCGCCCTGGCGGTGGGTACGGCCATCATTATGGCGGTGTATATTCTGTATTTCATCGGTCTTACGGGCGGCGCGTCGGTAGACGTGCTTCGCACAGAGGGCGCACCTGCCGCCTTTCGCAATCTGTTCGGCAAGCTTGGCGGAAGCCTGTTTAACGCCTTTATCATCATCTCCTGTCTCGGCACGTTGAACGGATTGATGCTGGCCTGCACCCGATCGCTCTACTCCCTTTCGGTGCGCGGTCACGGTCCCTCGCCCCGTATCTTTTCCCGGCTGGATCCTCATACCAATATGCCCACCAACTCCTCGGTGCTGGCGCTTCTCTTCTGTAGCGTATGGTATTTCTACTTCTACGCGTCCAATCTGACGGCACCCGTCTTCGGCGTCTTCAGCTTTGACTCCTCGGAGCTTCCCATCATCACCATCTACGCCATCTATATTCCCATCTTGGCTTTATTCATCAAAAAAGAGGGCAAGAAAAACCCCGTACGGAATATTCTTCTTCCCCTTCTTGCCATACTCGCGTCCCTCTTTATGGTGGTTGCGGCCGTCTATGCCCACGGCATCCGTCCCTATCTTGCCGCCGCAGAGAGCGGATCGTTCGCTTTCCCCGTCCTTTTCTATCTGATCGTATTTGCCGTCATTATGGGACTTGGCGGCATTTGGTATAAAAGCAAAGACAACCGTTTATAACCCAACGGAAGGAGCGTTATCATGAACCGCATTCTGCTGATTTCCTCTCCCGACAATGACTTGGCACGGCTGATCCTTCGCACCGCCGATAGGGCCGTTCTGCTTTCCCCCGAGGCGTATTCTGCTCCCGAGGAATGCTTTGAAGCCGTCTGCATTCTCGGCGGTGACCGTGACGAGCCTCTTCGGCTGACCGCCCCCGTTCGCGCCGCGGTGGAGCGACTTCGCGCCGAGGGTAAGCCCATTTTCTGCGAATTTGTGGCATCGATGGGACAGAGCTACGCCGACGCGCCTCGCGAGATGACCCACCACCGTATGGTGTTTGAGAGCGATCATTTTACCGCAGACGGGCTTGCTGACGGCGACGTTCTTGACGGTCACTTCAATGGTTGTCTCGCCTATCATTTCGTACCGAAAACGGCAAAAATGGTGCTCCGCTACTACGATTACGTCACCGCACACGACCATATTGACCTTACCGACGAGCAAAAGCAAAAGGGTCTGCCCGCTCTTTGGTTTCACGATGACAACACCCTTATTTGCGGCTTTCGTCTTTGTAATTTCCGACGCGCTCGTCTTGCGCCTCGCAAAAGCTTTGAAGTGCTGATCCGAGCGATTATAGGCTTTTTGCTTGGCGAAGCAGCACATATTTCATTTAAAAAGCCCGTATGCACGTATCAAAATACCGTTGTACGAAACGCCGCCGACACAGACCTTGCCGTAGGGCGCGGACTTGCCTGGTTCCATAGCGCCGATATGCTCCGCGAGGGCGGCGCGATGGGGGT
>JAZLBM010000148.1:0-2038 GCA_045613705.1 Eubacteriales bacterium
CTCAAAAACAAAAGAAAGCGAGCTTTCTTTTGAATTTGTGACTCGTGCGATCCCCTCATTCTCGTATGCGAGAATGAGGCAAAATGACTAACGAGTGCCCCTGCCAAAAAAGTTCTGGGGATTGTTAAAACCTTCTTTCAAGAAGGTTTTGACCTCCTTCGTATGACGGATTAATTGTTACTTTTCTCTCACCGATAAATCAAAATTTGAACCTACCAAAAATACCAAGAAAGGTATCGGAATATGAAATTAACAGGAGCAGAGATCATCGTAAATACGCTGATTGAGCAGGGCGTGACCGACGTATTCGGTTATCCCGGCGGACAGGTGCTGAATATTTACGATGCATTATACAAATACGGTGACAAGATCAACCACGTGCTGACGGCACACGAGCAGGGCGCGTCGCACGCCGCCGACGGCTACTCCCGTGCCACGGGTAAGGTTGGTGTGGTCATTGCCACCTCGGGTCCCGGCGCCACCAATCTGGTTACCGGAATCGCAACGGCGATGCTGGATTCCATTCCTATGGTTGCCATTACCGGAAACGTGCCTTGTGCCCTTATCGGTAAGGACAGCTTTCAGGAGATCGACATCACCGGCGTGACCCTTCCCATTACCAAGCACAATTTCTTCGTTGCCGACGTGGCGGAGCTTGCGGATACCGTTCGCGAGGCCTTCCGCATTGCCAAGTCGGGTCGTCCCGGCCCCGTGCTTATCGACGTTCCCAAGGACGTGCAGGCGGCGGTATACGAATATGAGCCGGAGACTATCGTGGAGAAGACCCCCCTGCCCAAGGCGGAGGAGGAGCAGATCGCCGAGGCGATCCGCCTTCTGAACGAGGCAAAGCGCCCCTACATCTACATCGGCGGCGGTGCCGCAGGTCTCGGACTTGGTGCCGAGGTGCTGGCGCTGGCCGAGAAGATCGACGCCTACGTGGGATGCACCTTTATGGGTCTTTCGGCTATTCCCGACGGACACGATCGATTCCTCGGTATGCAGGGTATGCACGGTCACTACGCGTCCTCTATGGCGCAGAAGGAGGCCGACCTGATTCTGGCTGTAGGCGTTCGCTTCAGCGACCGCGCAACGGGTAACACCGCCAAGTATGCTACGGGCAGTCGCATCATTCAGCTTGACCCCGATTTTGCGGAGATCAATAAAAACGTTACGGTTGACGTGGGCATTATCGCCGACGTGGCCGATTCCTTCCGCCGTATCGCCGAGGGCGCCGAGGCTCGTAAGAACGAGGCCTGGGAGGCTCTTGTAAAGGGCCTTGTGGCAGACGAAAACCGTTTCATCCGCGAGGCGGAGGAGGCGGCGGGCAATGCACTTACCCCCAAGAAGGCGCTGGATATCATCAACGCCAACAAGCCCGCGGGCACCATCTTTGCCACCGACGTGGGTCAGCATCAGATGTGGACGGCACAGTTTGCCAAGTTTGATCGCACTCGTCGATTCGTTTCCTCGGGCGGTCTTGGTACTATGGGCTTCGGTCTTGGTGCCGCCATCGGCGCGCAGGTTGCCTCGGGCGACCCCACGGTGCTCATCACCGGTGACGGAAGCTTCGGTATGAACCTCAACGAGCTGGCTACCGCCGTAAGCTATAACGTGCCCGTTATCGTGGTGCTCTTCAACAACGGGGTTCTTGGTATGGTGCGTCAGTGGCAGACCCTCTTCTACGGTCAGCGCTACTCCAACACCGTGCTTGGCAGACAGACGGATTTCGTCAAGCTTGCCGAGGCCTTCGGAGCCATCGGACTTCGCGCCGACACCCCCGAGTCCTTTGAGGAAGCCTTCAAGACCGCAGTGGCGGCAGGTCGTCCCGTGGTCATCGATACCATCATCGATAAGGATGAATTCGTTCTTCCTATGCTTCCCCCCGGCGGCTCTATTGACGATATCATCGTAAAGAAGTGAGGTGCCCTATGGAAAAAGTCAATCAGTTCGTGATCGCGGTCTACGTCGATAACCGATACGGCGTTCTGACCCGCGTTACCAGTATGTTCACCCGCCGCGGCTTCAACATCGACGCCCT
>JAZLBM010000149.1:0-2757 GCA_045613705.1 Eubacteriales bacterium
GTGTCAAGGTGGGAAAATTGATGTTTATCGGCGCAGTATGAACACGCCGAACCAAAGGCTTCCCCAAGATGGGGAAGCCGGCGCGAAGCGCCTGATGAGGGTGCGAAGCCTTATCACAACTGCAATCGGCGCACACTCATCCGTCGCGTTCCGCGACACCTTCCCTATCATAGGGAAGGCTTTCGACGCGAGTGCTAACACACCTATAAATCAAAATTTACCCCTCAGCACGTATTGAAAACCGCGCGGGGGTGTGCTATAATGGGCGTAAGGAATCTCTAAAAAATGCGCAAAGGAGACTGTCTATGAACAAATACGTGATCGTCAACGTCGTATACGCCGAGGAGCTTTTGGCCGAAATACACGACCTTGAAATGGAAAATATCGCGGCACGCTGCGAGGCACTTCGGAAGGCGGCCGCCGCCGAGGGTGTTCAAGTCTTCTTCCGCGAAACGCAGAACGACAGGACCGTAGGCGAGTCCTTTGCCCTTGTGGAGCACAATTTTGATATGCCCGCTGACCAAAAGCAGGCACTTGCGAGATACCTCGTTCCCTTCTTTGAGGATGGCGACCTTGAAGGTAACACGATTCACCCCCAAAACAATCTTTCCGCCGTCTGCTTTTCAAGACTTGACGGCGATGTGATCCGCATTGGCCGATAAAGCAAGGAGAAGCTATGGAAACCACTATCTTTTTCAAGGTTCAATTTAATAATTTCCGCGACGTGAGCGGTTCTACCGCCAACGAGATGCTGGATCGCGAGGAGTGGAGCGAGTGCGAATGCGTGCTCCGTCTGCCCGAGTCCTACACCGAGGACGGTGACGAAACGCCGCTGATCCTTGCCTGCCACGGGGCGGGCAGTAACGTTTGTGAGGCAACGGGGCAGATCGGCGGCATTGCCAACTGCACCGAATGTGTGAAGCAGGGATTTGCGGCGCTTGACGTGAGCGGCTCCCGACCGAACGGTCTTACCATGGGCTGTCCCGAGCACATTTTTGCCCTTCACAAGGCCTATCTGTATGCCGTGAAGCACTACAATCTTTCCCGTCGCGTGATGGTGGCGGGCGGCTCTATGGGCGGTCACACGGCAATGAACTTTGCCCACACCTTTCCCGGTATCGTGGCGGCGTTGGGTCTTCTCTATCCCCGTCTCAATATGGACGGCGTGACGGTGGACGGGCACTACTGCATCGGCACGTGGGATAAGACCGCCAAAAATAAGGACGGCATCAGTACCCGTGAGCGCATCGTGGATATCTACCGCTTCCCCACCGACGAGTGGTATGCGCCCAACACCGTTGGCTTCAATCCCTACCGCACCCGTTCCTTTGTGAACGCAGAGGGCGAGCGGGTGGTCATTCCTCCCTGTCCGATCAAAATATGGCAAGGCTCGGCCGACGTCGTCGTTGACCCCGTGATGGTCACCGAGTTTGTGGAGTCGGTGCGCCGCGGCGGCTCGTATATCGAGTACCATCTGATGGACGGCGTGGGACACAGCGCCAACGACGTGATGCGTCGAGAGATGGCTATGTGGTTCAACCGCTTTATTTAAGAAGGACGATCATTTTCCCCCCGCCTCGGCGGGGGATCTTTTTTGGAGAAATTGGTGTTTAGCGGTCTGTTCGCCGGTACACTTAAAGCCTCCCTCCGAGAGGGAGGTGGCACACGAAGTGTGACGGAAGGAGCCTGCGAGATGAGCGAATAGCACTTGCCATATCAAGGCACAAAAGATTTTGTTGCGCGGGCTCCCTCAGTCGCGTTCCGCGCCAGCTCCCTCCCGGAGGGAGCCTTACAGAGTGACTGCGAACATGCCGACAAATCAAAATTTGAACCTCTCGCCACGGTGTTGAAAAATCCCGAGAGGTGTGATATAATGAAAAAAACTGCAAAAATCGAAAAATCCACCGCGCGGGGTATTGCTCGTGACGCGGCGTAACATGCTATAATAGGCGCAAAGAGGTGATAGACTATGTCAAAATACACGACGGGAGAGCTGGCGAAGCTGTGCGGCGTCTCGGTCAGAACGGTTCAATATTACGACGACCGCGGCATTCTCGTGCCCAGCGCCCTTTCCGATGGCGGTCGGCGCCTGTACTCGGAGGACGATGCGGCGCGCATGCGCATTATCTGCTTTTTGCGCGAGGCGGGTCTGCCCATCAACAGCATTTCAGCCCTTCTTGCGGAGGAAAAGCCGGAGAGCCTTATCTCGCTGATCCTTGAGCAGCAGGAGTCCTCTCTTCGCGAGGAGCTTGCGACCGTCGAGGGCAAGCTTGCTCTTGTGGAGGGCATCCGCCGCGAGCTGAAGACCATCGAGAATTTTTCCGTTGAATCTATAGGTGACATAGCACATATTATGGAACAGAAAAAGATGATGAACAAAATGCGTGCGACCATCCTTCTGACCGCCCTTCCCGTGGCGGCGCTTCAATGGGTCGCCGTGATCCTCGGCATCACCCACGGACTTTGGTGGATGCTTGGCGTATGGGCGGCGGTCGCGATCCCGTGGGGCGCCCTGCTTTCCAAATACTATTTTGACCACACCGCCTATATCTGCCCCGAATGCCACGAGGTCTTCAAGCCTCGCCTTGGGGAGGCATTCTTTGCTTATCACACCCCCAAAATGCGCCGCCTGACCTGCCCCCGTTGCGGTCGCCGCGGCCTTTGCGTGGAGGTCTTTGCCAAAAAGGAGGAGAAATAATGGAGGAGCTCAAGGAATTTTTGCCCTTTTTGATCCCCCTTGTGATCGCGGAATTTGCC
>JAZLBM010000150.1:0-3699 GCA_045613705.1 Eubacteriales bacterium
TACCGAAGCAACCCCTCAGCCCCCGCCGGAAAAAAGCCCTCAACAGGCTACATCCAGAATGCTCTTCGCTATATCCTCTCCCACTATCAGGAGCCTCTTACGCTTGACTCCGTCGCAAAATATCTCGGCCTGTCCTCCACCTATTTTTGCCGCCTTTTCGCATCGCAAATGGAGGTCTCGTTCCTTGATTATCTCTCCGACGTGCGCATTCAGAAAGCCAAGAGCCTCTTGATCTTCGATCCTCAGAAAAGCATAACCCAGATCGCGCTTGAGGTAGGATTTGAAAGCTATTCCAGCTTCTACCGTTGCTTCTTAAACATCATTGGCGTTTCACCAAAGGAATTCAGAGCCCAAAAGCAAAAAAAGCAGAAAATATAATCCAAAAAACACTCAAATAAAAATCCCCCGTACAATGGGGGATTTTTATCGTTATATGTAGCAAGCACCGTTACAGTCCAAAAACGACCTCAAAGTGCTGTCCTTCTGCGTAAGGCAGATATTGGCCCTCAAAGGGGTCTCCGTTCACCGTGGTCTTAGCACCGCGCGAAACGGTAATATGATAACTTGCCTTCTTAAAGGTACGGCTGCACTCGACAGTATTCCAATCCTCGGGAAGTATGGGGTCAACCGAAAGTCCGTGCACCGTGGCCTTGACGCCAATCATCTGCTCAAGAGTAGCCATAATAAACCAGGAAACCGTTCCCGTCTCATAGTTACAGCTGGAGCGACCGTAGTTGGCAGAGCCCTCCAAGGAGTAATAGTAGTTGGATATGTAAAGCGGCAGCTGGCGATTGACCTCTACGGGATTGGCAGGATTGATGGGAGAGGTTGCAATGAGTGTTTCGTAAAGTCTCTCACCGTCTCGCAGCACGGCGTCGGAATAGGCCTTGAACATAGTTGCATGGCAATAAACCGCGCCGTTCTCAGTGGTTCCCACCTTCTTGACGCTGATTCGTCCCCATCGCGCATCCCAAGCAAAGAAGGGCGGATAAAGCAGATAGTTTCCAAAAGGTGCTTTCAGGCTATCAATCGCCTTGACACACGCCTCAAGTCGATCGCCCCGCGCCGCCCCCGCAAGGATGGCCCAGGTTTGCGCGTTAAGGAGAATGCGATTGCTGTCATTGGTATCTGCAAATGCTACGCCGTCGTCGTCGTAGCCGCCGATATAGCGATCACCGTTCCATGCGGTTTTGTTGACGGCTTGATCAAGCGTATTCCAGATTGCCTCCAGCTTTTCAATAGAAGCCGCATCGCCCTTGGCCTCGCAAAGCGATTCAAACTGCTTGATACAGTACATCACAGCCAAAGTCGTCCACGTGGATTCGCCGCGTCCGCCGCGACCAATTCCGTTGATGGGATCGGTCCAGTCACCGTCATGCATCAAGGAGAGACCGAGTGCGCCCACGTCCCCTGCCATATAATCAATTGCTGCCAGAAGGTGGTTGTAAATGGTGTCCTCTCCGCCATCGATATACGGCACGACTCGATCGCAAAGGCTCAGATCTCCGTTCTGGTGGATCAGAACGGTAAGACAAAGGATCAGCCAAACCGCTCCGTCACAATGGTTAACAAGGCAAAGCTTTGTGGGGGCAGAACCGTCCGTTTTGTACCACTGCTTGATATATCCCCGTTTCTCCTGACGGGCCAGAACCTTAAGCATATAAGGAATTGCTCCTTCAGGATCAACAACGGAATAGCCCATTGCGTCCTGAAGCTGATTGCGCACGGGACAGTAGGTACCCATACGGTTCAGCCTGGTCAACAGCGAGGACTGCTTCTTAAGCCAATGATTGACAAGCGCGTCAAGTCCACTGTCAGGGGTCTTAATGGAGTAAGAAGAGGTCAGCTTCTCCCAATGCTCATCGGATTTCTTTTTCTCTGCTTCTACGAAGGAGGGCGTGATCCGTTTCGCGAAATCAAACATCTCTTCCTTGGTTACGGCCGCACCAACGGCAAGCGTTACCATACGGCTCTCGCCGGGAGCCAGCTCAAACGTATGTTGCATAGCGCCAACGAAATTCTCGATCTCTCCGATAATGTTGGAGCAGGCATCATTCTTGACGGCTACGGGGGTACCGTTGCAGGTATACGTTCCGAAATAGCGATATCCGCTCATATCACAAGAGGCGGGCTCCGTATCCGAGATCATATAAGAATAGGCGCGCTTATTCTCAACCTTTGCTTTTTCACCGTAAAACACGTGATACGGGAAGGAGTACTTGTGAATCACGCCATTCTCGTACACGCACGCGCCGCCCATAGGACCGGAGTCGGGAAAACCGATAGACGAAAACAGCGAGAGGGCGCGTGTTTCATCGCTCTTGTTGGTCAAGGTAACCGTCCAGTACTCAATAATATCCGAAACGGGAACAAAAATGCGAACCGATGCCGCGATCCCATTGGTCGTGTTATCCAGAACGGTACTGTTAAGATAGTGACGGCAAATGTACTCACCGGAAGGCTCCCGTCCGTTCAGCTGCCAGTACGCACCGCTTTTTCGGTCACGAACGAAGAACTGACGACGACCGTCAGTAAAGGACGACTGGTTATAGTTGATAACAAAGCGAGAGGTTCCGCCCAGCACCTGATCAACCGCCGTCTGATAGGTATCATTATAAAGAAAATTGCTCCAGGCCGAGGGGGTGTTCGGCGTTGTGATAGCAAATCCGCGACCGTCCTCGATAAAACGGCCGTAAGAGTTCTGATAACCCATAATAACCTCCAGATGATGTTTTGTTACGGAGGCGAAAGCAAAAACGCTTTCCCTCATCTATTATTAGTTTACCACACCTATGTTATTATTTCTTTCCTTTTTTTGCGATATATATTGCAAAAATTTACAAAAGAATTGCAATATTTTACAAAGTGCTTCGCAGCTCTGCTTGTTTTATTTTTTTATGATATAATGAACCCGTGAAGCATTCCTGACATTTGCTCGGAGGTATTTATGATTAACAAATTCAAACATCAGCTTGAGCAGTATGAGAAATTTTGGAACAGAGAGCCCTTGAAGCGCCCGATCCTCAACATCTCCGCCTTTCTCGGAGAGCCCTACCGCGCGCCTGAAAGTCTTGAGCAAAAGTGGTTTGACGAGGAATACATCCTGGCCGCCGCTTTGCATAAACATCAAAACACCTATTACGTTGCCGAGGCAGTTCCCTTTTTGTTTACCAATCTCGGTCCCGGTTGTTTGGCCGGTTGTATCGGCGGCTCGTTTAAGCTTAACGAAAAAACCATCTGGTACGACCGCGATCCCATTATTGACGATTGGGATGCTCTGCCCGATATAAAGCTCTATCCCGAAAGCGAAATGTATCAGCACATTGAGCGGATGCAGAAGCGCTTTTTCGCGTGCGGCGACATCAACACCACAGTCACCGATATCGGCGGCGTCATTGATATTATCGCATCCTTGCGCGGTACGGAAAACCTTTTGTACGATCTCTACGATTATCCGGATGAGGTGAAAGAGCTCACCGACCGCGTGACCGATCTGTGGCTTGAATACTTCAATATGCAGGTGCAAAAGGTCAAGGAGGCGGGCCAGCCCTTTAACAACTGGTTCAACATTCCTTCGTCTAAGCCCTGGTATCCTCTGCAGTGCGATTTCGCATACATGATCTCTCCGAAGCAATTTGAGGAATTCGTTCTCCCGCATCTCACAAGACAAAGTCGGATCGTAGCCATGTCGTTCTGTGA
>JAZLBM010000151.1:0-2339 GCA_045613705.1 Eubacteriales bacterium
AAGGGTGATTCCGCGCACGCCGCGGGCGGTACGTCCCATACCGCGGACGGTGGTCTCGCTGTACTTGATAGCGGCGCCGTGGGCGGTAGCGAGCAGAATATTGCTCTCACCGTCGGTCTTGATAACGAAGAGAAGCTCGTCTCCCTCGTCCAGAGTCAGACCGATCTTACCGCCCTTGCGGTGAGGCTCATAATCCGACAGAATGGTCTTCTTGATAACGCCGCGACGGGTCACCATAGTCAGATATTCCTCGTCGGAGAAGCCCTCTACGCTGATCATAGCGGTGACCTTCTCGTCCTTCTCCAGCTCCAGAATGTTGGCAAGGCTGGTACCCTTAGAGGTACGGGAGGCCTCGGGAATGAGGAAGGCGCGTCTTGCGTGTACGCGACCGAAATTGGTAAAGAGCATCAAGGTAGAATGGCTGTTAACGGCCACGACCTGCTCGATATAGTCCTCGTCACGGGTGGTAGCGCCGATGATACCCTTACCGCCGCGATTTTGGGCAGAGTAGGTATCGGCGGGCTGACGCTTGATGTAGCCCACGTGAGACAGGGTGATAACGCATTCGTGCTCCTCAATAAGATCCTCAAGATCGATCTCATCGGTAGCCTCTACGATGTCGGTACGGCGATCGTCGGCGTACTTGTCGCGGATGGCGGTCATTTCCTCGCGGATGATGGCGTCAATGCGGCTACCGTCGGCAAGAATGCCGCGCAGATCGGTGACAAGGGCGATGAGACGGTTCAGCTCCTCCTCGATCTTGCTTCTCTCCATACCGGAAAGGCGGCCGAGGGTCATCTCCACGATAGCCTGCGCCTGGGCGTCGGACAGACCGAAGCGCTCCATCAGCTTGGCCTTAGCGTCGGGAATGGACTCGGAGGACTTAATGAGAGCAATGACCTCGTCGATGTGATCAACGGCGATCTTGTAGCCCTCGTAGATGTGCATACGGGCCAGCGCCTTATCGAGATCGTACTGGGTGCGGCGGCGGATAACGTCGCGCTGATGATCCACGTACAGATCCAAGATACGGGCAAGGGACAGAACCTTAGGCTCGCCGCCTACCAGAGCCAGCATATTGACGGAGCAGGTGTCCTGCAGCTGGGTATATTTATAGAGCTGATTGAGAAGAATCTCGCCGGGCGCGTCGTGGCGGTACTCGATGACGATGCGCATACCGTCGCGGTCGGACTCGTCACGAACGTAGGTGATGCCCTCTACGCGCTTTTCACGGCGCAGAGCATCGATATTCTCCACAAGAAGGCTCTTGTTGACCATATAGGGGATCTCGGTGACAATAATGCGGTGGTTGTCCGCGTCGATCTCCGCCTTTGCGCGGACGCTGATACGTCCTACACCCGTCTCGTACGCCTTGCGGATGCCTGCCGTGCCGTAAATGGTTGCGGCGGTGGGGAAATCGGGACCCTTGATGTACTGCATCAGATCGTCTACGGTGCACTCGGGATTTTCCATACGGTAGAGGGCCGCATTTACCTCTTCACCAAGGTTGTGGGGCGGGATGTTGGTCGCCATACCGACGGCGATACCTACGGCGCCGTTTACAAGCAGGTTGGGGAAGCGGGCAGGAAGCACGGTGGGCTCGTCACGGGTGTTGTCGAAGTTACGGGTCATCTTGACCGCGTCCTTCTCAATATCGCGAAGCAGCTCTGCCGAGATCTTTGCCATCTTTGCCTCGGTGTAACGGTAAGCGGCCGCGCCGTCGCCGTCCACAGAGCCGAAATTACCCTGACCGTCAATGAGAGGATAACGGTACGAGAAGGGCTGTGCCATACGAACCATGGTGCCGTAAACCGCCTGGTCACCGTGAGGATGGTAGCGTCCAAGAACGTTACCGACCGTCGTCGCCGACTTGCGGAAGGCGGTCAGATTGTCCTCCCACATCGCGTACATGATTCGGCGCTGACCGGGCTTCATACCGTCGCGCACATCGGGAAGCGCGCGGGACGTAATAACCGACATAGAATATTCGAGGAAGGATTTTCTTACCTCGTTCTGCATTTCTATGTCTACTATTTTTTGATCGGGAAATTCAATATTTTCCAGCTCTCTTTTTTTTGCCATTGCTACGGGATGCTCCTTTCAATGGTTGATGATGGATTGTTGATAATTTGTTGGGAATTTTTCAGGTTATCGACACGGTGTCAAAAGCCTCCAAAGCCTTATGGGACAAGCCTTTCCACCGGTTATTGACAAAAGTTATCCACAAAGGTTATACACAAGGCTGTGGATAAGTTGAGGTTATAGGTAAGGGTGATAAATTGATGTTTAGCGGTCTGTTCGTCGGTGCACTTAAAGCCTCCCTCCGAGAGGGAGGTGGC
>JAZLBM010000152.1:0-14441 GCA_045613705.1 Eubacteriales bacterium
CCTTCCGGATTAAATCCTCGCTATCCTGTTCCTTTACAAGATAGCCGTTCATCCCATCGTCAATAACTTCCCGACATCCGGCACGATCCGTCGAAATAACCGGTCGACAAGACGCCGCACTTTCAAGAAGAACATTTGACATGCCTTCCGGATAATACGTCGGATGAATGACACAGTGAACGTCCTTCAACATTATCCGAACATCATTTAAAAGTCCGTGGTATACAATAAGTCCCTCTTCATGAAGCCTTTTCATGCGCGCTTCATAATGTTCGTCTCCAAATCCACACACATGAAAACGAGTATTCGAATACTTTCGCGTTGTTTCTCGGGCGGCATCAATATACTGCTCTATACCTTTTTCTTTCCGGATACGCGATATAAATGCAAAATCAATCATTCCCTCCGCGGCATATTCAAGTGGACTGAATTTTTCAAGATTTACACCGGATCCGGGCAGCAGGTCATGCTTACCCAATGCAATTTTATGAGTTTCAAAGAACTTTCGGTTCTCTTCATTCTGAAAGAACACTTTGGAGATTTTGCAAAAGCCTATCTTATACAGAATTAATGCAAGTTTCTGCATCATCCCACCGTTTTCCAGGGCAGTACCCAATCCGGTAATGTTCGCGATATATGGGACGTTCAGAGAAGCTGCCGCCATTCCACCATATACATTCGGCTTAATTGTATACGTCAAAACTATGTTTGCCTGTGTCTTTTTAATCAGCCTCCGATATGTCATAACCAACTTTAGATCATGAATCGGACTGGTACTTTCCTTATCCATCGGAGTAAGAAGCAGATGTGCACCCGCTTCTTCAATCTCCCTCAAACGATCCCCTTCCGGAACAGAAACATAAACCGTGTAGCCGGCATCAACGAAAGCCTTCACAACTTCCAGACGGAAATTTATAATTGTTGTCTGTTTATTTACCAAAATCAGAATCGTCTTACCATTCATTATGTAATCCCCTTGTCTTTCTACCAATTTAGCGAGATTTTTGCAGATTCTCAAAAATCACAGTCCATAATCTCTCTGCATTATTTTCTCCGACAAAACTGTTATGCGGCGTCAAAACCACATTATTCATCGCCCACAGTGGACTGCTTTCTTGCAAAGGTTCCTCTTCGAAAACATCCAAAACAGCGGAAAGTCTTCCCTGTTTCAAATGAGAAATCATGGCCTCGTTATCAACAACTGCCCCTCTTGAAATATTAACAATGACGCTTCTATCTTTCATAGAGGCAAGTTCTTTTTTTCCAATCAAATGCCTGGAGAATTCATCAAGGGGTATCGTCAGAACTATAATGTCCATCTCAGGCATAACCTGTGGCAACATCTCAAGTGAGACCATCTTTTGATACGCAAGATCTTCTCTGGGATATTTATCCACCCCAATTACGGAACACCCGAACGCAGCAAATCTCTTTGCACATTCGGTTCCAACGCTTCCGCAACCAATAATGCAGACAGTTTTTCCGTATAACTCAAGCAATCCGCGATGTTTTTCCCATTTATGCTGTTTTTGATTGGTCAGAAAAAACTCACCTTGTTTGTATAACTGAAGAACGCCGTAAATTGCGTATTCTGCCATGGGGATACTGTATACGCCTTTGGCATTGTGGATTTCTATCGAATGCTTTTCTATATAATCCAGTGGCACACGATCAAATCCTGCGCTCGTCAACTGAATATAACGCAAAGAAGTGAACGCTTCTATATTATGATGCAGAAACAGAGAATTGCAGATTACACCATCAATATTTTCATATGGTATCAACAGGTCTTGGGATTCATCTTGCAAAATCACAATAGAATGGCCCATACTTTTTATCAGCGAAATTTGATCCGCTGTATATTTCCATGCTCCGGTAATTAATAATCTCATATAATTTTCTCAAATAGCGTTTTTCTTCATTTTTATAAAATTGGAAATTTTTTCAGCGGACAGATAAATACCTTTGCAAAGCAGGTGAAGAACATATGCCGCCGCGACAATTGATATTGTAATAACCAGCCAGTTGATCGGGAATCCCAAATGGGGTCTTAAAAAATCAATAATCACATACTGTACAACATATATTTCCAATGTCATTTCAGCCACAAATTTTACTGTTTTTTTCACAAATCCGGGCATTTTCTCTAATCTTCCATCAAGTCCGGAGAATGTACGAAAAACGGCCCATAATAATATAAAAATTGTAACCCAATTTAAAATCTGCAACTCACTTAACGTCGTCACCTTCGAAAAAATTATTTTTGTTCCAAAATAGAAAACAAAGGCAATCATCATAATCACAGGATATTTTATTGAAAAATTATTTCGAACGCTGCTGTCAATCTTTCTAAAATGGGCCCCCAAAAGCATACTTTCAAAAAACAATATTCGGACAAACCATTCTCTGACTGTATCGATGTGATAGTAAGATTTATCATACACAAGGATATAATAAATCAATGCAAGTAAAAATATTCCCAACATAATTTTCGGAAGATGCTCTTTTACTTTATCCCATTTCATAATTAAGAAAAACGGTATGTAAAGTATAGCGATTGAGGCAATGAAATGATAATATGTCGGATATACTAAATACCACGCCAAAGAATGTTCAGTTAATGAGTATGCGCCCAATACAATATAAACAACAGTAACTATCAGTACTGGCAAATATATTCTGTATATTCTTTTCGCATACCACTGTATGAAATTATCTTTTATGTTATAAAGGCAATACCCCGATACCGCGAAAAAGATAACATCTCCTATCAACCCACCATTTGCGATAATATCTGATGGATAAATTCCTGTATAATGTGAATTTGTTATAAAACAGGCTGCAAGTGCACGCAAAAACGTTACAAAAAATATCATAGAACACCACTACCGTTGATAATACTTGAAACAATATCAGCAACTTCTTTCTGGTTCTTCCAGAAAAAACCGGCATAACATTCACACTCTTTTTCAAAATCACGAATTTCTTTGATCCCGTTCACAAATACCGAACACACAGCATCTGCAGCCGTCTCAGTACTCGTGTTGCAAAAACTTCTGGAAAGGATCGCACAAGTTGAACCGAGTCGGTAATGTTCTTTGATAATCCTTTCCGCCGGAAGAAGTCCTTTACCTAAGGATGCTATTCCTCCAAAGCCGTATATCAACCCCTTTTGACGGAATTTGAAACACAGTTTCTCAACAGTACCGTCCACGAGCAGTTCAAACATAAACTTCTTACCGTATCCAAGGCTCAGATCGTTCAGCCCAATATGAACCTCATCGATCCCTTCGACACCAAGTATTTCATCAATTCTCTCAACCGCTTCAGGGGTTTCAACAAGCAACATCGTTCTTGCTCGACCACCGACATGCGATACAAATCTACGCACTTCATCCGCGGTTTTGAAATAGGGAAGCATGATAATATCCGCACCGTTTTCCAAAATACCAGTGATTTCTTCCTCCGACGATGAGTACTCGGGCGTTGCATCATGCATCGGATTACAGCGAACCAGTAGCTCTGCCTTAGTGATGTTTTTTCTTATTGCCGCTATATTTTCCAGCGTATGTCTACACTGCACCGTATTCATACCGCCCTGGCGCTCTGATTTCCCGATATATTCCATATCGACAAAAATGCGGTCAACACCTGCATTTTCAGCAATCACGGCAATTTCCGGACGGTTTGTTATGTACATTAATTTCAGCATACCTTATTTTTTGAGAGGCTCTTTATCCTCTGCACCCTCTTCTACAGTACTTTTTTCAGACACTGTTTTGCCGACGTTTTCATTTTCGTCATTACGCAACACTTTGAAAATCGTCATGAAGAAAATCTTAACGTCAAGCCAAAGAGACAGGTGATCGATATACCATACATTCAATTCGATTCTCTGGTTCCACTCAACCGTCTTACGTCCGTTTACCTGTGCCCAACCAGTAATACCGGGACGAACGTCAAACATTCTTTTCTGCTCTTCCGAATATTCTTCGATCGGCCAAGGATGATACGTAAGCGGAGGGCGAGGACCGATAAAGCTCATATCTCCTTTGAGAATATTGAGTGCTTGAACCAGCTCATCGGCACTTGTCGCTCTCAATATACGTCCAATACGTGTAACACGCGGATCGCCCTTTCCGGAATAGACACCGCTACCGGTATGTTCGGCATTCACACACATTGTACGGAACTTATATATTTCAAACACTTTTCCGTGTAAGCCAATGCGCTCCTGCCTAAAAATCACAGGTCCTTTGGAGTCCAATTTTATTAACACCGCAATAATCAATAATACAGGCGAAAGCACAATCAATACAATCAAAGACAGTATTATGTCGAAAAAGCGTTTGAAATATCTGTACATTGCAATGTCCTTTACTTATGTATTCTTATATCCTTCGATTTCATTCTCTGTCCGGGAAGGATACGGTCACGAAGTGACGAGCGCATCCGTGTTCTTATCCACAAGCTTCATCTGTTCGGCATAGGCGCGGCCCTTATACTCCGAGCCGTGCTCGCCGGCGGGGCGATAGGTGTCGATGATGGCGGCAACGCCGGCACGGATCTTATCGTCCTCGCCGTCATAGGCCATCGTCATCAATTCCTGCAGATGCTCAAGGAAGGCATCGGTCTCAAAGGGAATGGGAGAGCCGATATGGATCAGATGGTTTGCGGTGGTTCTCATGCCCTCTTCGGACATAAGCTTTTCTTCATACAGCTTTTCGCCTGCGCGAAGTCCTGTATATTCGACCTTGATATCCACGTCGGGGGTAAGGCCCGAAAGGCGGATCAGGTTTCTGGCCAGGGTATCGATCTTAACCGGTGCGCCCATATCGAGCACGAAGATCTCACCGCCGTTGGCGTACGTTCCCGCCTGCAGCACAAGGGAAGCCGCCTCGGGAATGGTCATAAAGTAACGGATGATATCGGGATGGGTGACCGTTACGGGGCCGCCCTTCGCGATCTGCTCCTTGAATCTCGGCACCACCGAGCCGTTGCTGCCCAGCACGTTGCCGAAGCGAACCGCGGCGAATTCCGTACGGATCTCCCGGGTGTCCTTTGCCATACCGTACATCGTTCCGTCTCCGTCCTCGGTGTGAACGTGCAGGGGCTTGATCTCGTGTGCCTTGCCCTCTCGGATCTTTCGGTCGAAGGACTGCACGATCATTTCGCAAAGGCGCTTGGATGCACCCATAATATTGGTCGGGTTCACTGCCTTATCGGTAGAGATCAGAACAAATCTTTTACAACCGTTCATCATAGCCGCATACGCGGTTTTATATGTACCGATGGCGTTGTTCTTGATAGACTCACAGGGGCTATCCTCCATAAGCGGAACGTGCTTATGGGCTGCCGCGTGGTAGACCACGTCGGGCTTATATTTGGCGAACACCTGATGGATGCGTCTGCTGTCGCGGACAGAGCCGATAAGCACCTCAAGATCAAGGTCCGGATATTTGTCACGAAGCTCAAGTCCGATGGCGTGCGCGTTATTTTCGTAAATGTCAAAGACGATCAGCTGCTTCGGATGGCGCTTGGCGATCTGTCGGCAAAGCTCGCTTCCGATAGAGCCGCCGCCACCGGTCACAAGGATGACCTTGCCCGAAATGAAGCTATAGATCTCCTCCATATTGACCTTGACGGACTCGCGACCCAGCAGATCCTCTGCCGAAACGTCGCGCATAGCCTTCGCGCCCACCTGACCCTCCACGATATCCACGATACCGGGCAGGCTCTTCAGCTGACAATGGGTCTCCTTGCACACGTCAAGGATATCTCTTCGCACGTCGGCGGGAGCGCCCGGCATAGCCAGGTAGATCTTGCCGATGTGGTACTTTTCTACGTTCAGAAGGATGTCTTCTCTGCCGCCGACGACGGGCACGCCGTACAGCAAGCGACCTTGCTTTTCACGGTTGTCGTCGATGATACAGCAGACCACGTCGTCTACGTGGGGGGAATTCTGCAGATCGCGCAGAAGCATTCTGCCCGCGTCGCCCGCACCGATCAGCATCACGCGATTGTTGGTGACCGCGTGAGCCAGCTTGAGGCTCTTGCTTCGTTCCATGGAAATGAAGCGATAGCCAAAGCGGATGGCACCGATGACAATAAACTGGAGCGCCGCGCCGATAACGTAGTAGGAAATGGGCATTCGGCGGAACAGCAGCGTGATCAAAGCCGCGTGAAGAACGGCGAGGATGCACGAAGCGGACACGATGCGCTTTGCCTCGCTGAGACCCGCATACTTCCAGAGGCTTTGGTACAGATGGCAGAGCCAGAGCACCGCGATGCTGATCACCGCGTAGATGGGGGCAAACTTGGCCCACGCTATAAGATAGTGCTCGATGATCTCCGAAAACCGACAGTCAAAGCGGAACCAGAGCGCGAAGAAATAGGCGCCCGTGACGGCCATAGCGTCGCAAAGCATAAGCAGCAGATCCCTTGCGCGAAGTCGCTCAAGCGGGAGAGCCGTTTTCTTGGCTGTATTCAATTCAGAGTCAGGGGAATGCTTATGCTTCCGATTCTTCATTTTCGTCTCTCCTGTTGTGAGCGGTTTCTTTTGTGGGGAAATGCGTGATTTTTTGGGGGAAAAAGGGGGATTTTGCGGCTTTTTTCAGACGGCTCCAAAGCCACGGATAGCCGACGGAGATTTCTCTCCCTCGGCTACTCGAAAAGAACGCGAAATGGTTCTTTTCAAAAAGAAACGTTTCAACCGTCATTGTTCAATTGTAATTTCCGGCCGCAGGGGGCGTACGCCTCTCTCGTCGTTATGCCTTGGGCTCGTAAAACAGTCGGATGACCATTTCTTTTACCGCATCTTCGTCCGGGTAGAACTCCATATGTTCCTCGCCCGCGACGGATTCTCCGGCAATATTTTCTATGCCCGCAAACTCATATTCATCAAACTTTTCGGCCAACGTCTGCAGCTGGGTAGCCGATCTGTCCGAGATCATATAGTCTGCCAACTCAAGAGACACGTCGACGATAAATTCGTCGTCCGCTTCCATACGTTGATGAAACGCTTCGTTCAAAGCCGTGATATACTGTTGTTGTCTCTCCATTCGAGAGCTGTTACTGCTATCCTCAAGACCCTGTCGGGATCGCACGTAGGTAAGTGCCTGATTGCCCATAAGGCGAACGATCTCACCCTTCACAAGGGTGTCGTCGATGCCGGTAAAGTCATCCAGCACCTCCACCTCAACGCCGCCAACCAGATCGTTGACAACGGCAACGATGTCCATCGTCACAGATGCGTAATGGTTGACCTTGGCACCCATCAGCAGGGACGAGATCGAGTTTGCCACGTTGTGACAGCTCAGATCCTTGCCGTTTCCGTAGGTATGGGACAGGGCGATCTGACGGTAGACGGTGCCGACCTTATTGCCCGCAACGCCCAGCACGTTGATATCCACCATAGTATCGCGGTTGATATGGATCGCCGTGTACTGTGCGGCATCGTGATCAAAGACAAACAGCATCAGAAAGTCTGCCTGCATATCGTTGTTATAGGAGTCCGTGCTTGCGGCCCCCTCATATTTATCCAGGCCCAATATCATAAAGGTTTCGATATTTTCCCGAAGGACGTACTCGTCGCCGTTATACTCGACGGTCTCGCTGACCGTTTCGCGTTCGGGAAACAGACCCAAGGCACCCTCCCATTTGTGCAGGCAAAGGAGACCGACGCTGATGAGAAAGACAGCTATGAGACCGAACAAAATGATCTTACTGTAGGGGATCCTGTCGAATTCCGACCTTCTCATACCGGTTCAGTCCTTTCTTTTAGTTTTCTTCGTCCTTCTTCTTGCGCTTCTTAAGGAGAATGATGAGGAGGAAAGCGATCAGTCCCAGCGCTGCCGCAGCGGCAATTGCGCCGGTCGCGATCACAACGGGATCGACCGTGTCGTCGACGGGAGGCTCCTCGATGGTGCCAACCACGATCGCGAAGGGAGACAGCTGATCCACGTCAAACTCAAGGTGCATTCCGTTGTTGGTGACCTCTGCGTTTTCAACCACGTGCCACTCACCGCCGTAGTAGTGAAGGAGACACACGAAGTTCTCCAGAAGCACTGCTTCAAGGGTAATGTCGAAATGTCCGTGGTCGTTGTGACCCTGACAGAAGCTGGAGCTGATATCAAACAGGTCGCTGACCGCAAGATCCTCGGGATCGACGTGGTGGGTCTCAGCCGCCTTCTTAATGGCGCCGTTCAGATCGATGATATCCTGGGTTCTTACGATCTCGGCGTACGCCTCCTCGATCTTCTGGCGAGCATCGGTGGTAAGCTGATCTCTGTCCTTATAGGCCGTGACGGTCAGCACCGCCTCGCACTCCTCGTCCTCACTCTCGCCGACGATAAGCTCGGGCGCGGGATTGGCCGAGGGGCTGGAAAGGAAGCCGCCGGTGGCAAAGACGGACAGGCTCAAGGAAGCGATCATCGTAAGGATCAAGCAAATCGCAATTATTTTCTTCATGTTCTCGATCTCCTTTATGGGTTCATAGAGGTAATTTTTCGTTTGATGGCTCTGTAGCCAAACTTGTTCATCTGCTCGACGAATTCATCGCCCAGCTTCTTTTGGATCAAGGCGTATGCACCGCTGAGCCTTGGGGGTCTTGTGGTCATATTGTGACAATCGGAGCCCACGTAGTGGATATATCCCGTGGCCAGAAGTCGCATTGCCTTGCTTCTGGTAAGCCGGCGCTCGAAAAAGCTTGCATTCACCTGCATATGGATGCCGTTGCTGATCAGCTCCTCGTAGACGCGGCTGTTTTGCAGGGCAGGATACCGTTCAACGTGTGCAAGGACGATGCGAAGCCCGCGGGTATTGGCGAGCTCCAAAAGCTCCTTCACCGTATGCTCCGACCATCCGACAAAGGGCATTTCCAGAAGCAGGCGATTGGTGCCCGTAACAGCCAGCCTTTCAAGGCCTTCCATACGGCTGATTCCCGGATAGTACCTGACCTCCGCACCGCAGAGCACGCGAATATCCTCGCGGCGGGCGTTTTCTCCGAGCAAAGCCAAGGACGCTTCCCGTCTTTGCAAAAACGCATCCACCGACTCATCGTTGGCGTTAAAATGCGGCGTTGCGATCACCGTGTCGACGCCCTGTGCTGCCAGGGCCTCGAGCATAGCTATACTCTCGTCGGGATCCTTGCTGCCGTCATCCATCGCCGGAAGTATATGACTATGCCAATCTATCATTTTTTCTTTCCTTCCGGACGAGCCTTATACTCGTTCTTGTAATAATAGCGGTAGTATCTGTAATATTTGTATCTTCTGTACTTATATTTTCCGTAGCCGCCGCCGCCCGAGCCCGTCTCGTTCATAACGCAGCCGAGGATATTGACGTTGGAAAGCTTCAGCAGTCTGAAGCAGTGCTCAAGCTCCTTCTTTTCAGTATATTCCTCGCGGATAACGACGATCATTCCCGTGATGAGATTGGAGATGGAAAGCGCATCCGAAACGATGTTTACGGGGGGAAGGTCTACGACGATGTAATCAAATTGCTCTCGGAGCGACTCCAGAACGCTCTCCATTCGCTTCGAGCCCAGAAGCTCGGAGGGATTGGGGGGAATGTCACCGGAGGGCATAATGTACCACGTGTCAAGCAGGGTCGACTTGTAGTGCTCAATGTCGTCGTCGCGTCCCATCAGCACGTCGGTAAGTCCGGGGCTGCTGTCAAGACCCATCTTCTTCGCAATGGAAGGGATACGAAGGTCTCCGTCGATCAGAAGGACCCGGCTTCCCTTTTCGGCAAGCACGTAGGAAAGGTTGACGGCCGTCGTACTCTTTCCCTCGCCTCTCATGGAGCTGGTAATGCCGACCACGGGGCACTTGGTTCCCTCGGGAACGGTAAATTCCAGATTGGTACGGAGGAGCTTGTATTGCTCGGTCGCGGTAAACTCCAGATTCTTATGTAAGGTTCTCTGGTGCGTTTCGCTCATAAACGGCGAGCTTCTGCTTTTTTTCTTGTGTTTTGCCATATCTGTCTCCCCCTCCCTTATTTGTCGGACTTACTCTTGGACTGATAGTAATATCCGTATTGATAGCCGTAGCGGTATCCGTAATGCTTTCCGCCCGAACGAACCAGGTTGGGAACCTTGGCAAGGATCGGAACGTTATAATTCTGCAGCACGTAGTCCTCGTCGTGGATGGTATCGTCCATCAGTACCGAGATGACGATCAGAATGACGGCAAGCAGCGCGCCGAGGATCAGGCCCACCGCCGTGTATTTCGTAATACTGGGCGCCACCTTTTGCAGTTCGGGAATGGCCGAGTCCACGACCTCCATAGATGCGCCGTCAATGATCTCGGAAACTCTCACAGGGAGGATCTCCGCGATGCAGTTGGCGATCTTGGCGGCCTCGTAAGGATCCTCGGTGGTAACGGTGACCTTCATGATCTCGGTATCGTTGGAGGGCGCAGCCACGATCATATCACTCAGCTCCTTGTAGGTATAAGGAACGCCGGTCTTATCGATGACTCTTTCCAGCGTGGTTCTGTTGTTTAAGATCTCACTGTAGGTCTTTACCAGATTCTGCGCCGCGGTAATTTCCGAGGACGTAATGCTGAAGTTGGTGTTACCCAGCGAGAAGGAGCTGTTGTTGACGTACAGCATGATCGACGACGAATAGGTAGGCGTGATCACAAACGCCGAGATGCCGAAGCCGATCACCGCCGCAAGAAAGCCGGCAAGAGCGATGATCCAGGCTCTGTGCCAAAGCGTTCTTACAATACGTACGATGTCTATGGTGTAGTATTCATTGCCGGTATTGGTGTTGATATTGGTATTTTCCATCGTTATCCCCCCAGAATCTCTCTCACAACGCCTTGTATTGGTTGATCGATTTTACGTCAACCGTAATATTGACCGTCGGCGGTATGTTCTCGTCTTTTCCCTGCAGATACTGCAGAAAGCGATTGCTTAATATGTCATTGGCATAGATGTACTCTTTGGTGCTCAGATTGCAGACGCAAATGAACAGGATGGACGTCAGCTGAGACCAGCTCATCACGAATCTTCCGTTTTCGATCACCGAAAGTCGCGGTGTGGAGATCCCGATCATTTCACCGAATTCCTTTTGCGTTGCGTGAAGCAGCTCTCGGATCTTGGGGAGATGCTCGGCAAGCTTGATACACAATGCCTCTTTTTCTTCCTTGCTTAATTTAACGGGCGCTTTTTCTTTCAGCATGATGTTTTTACCTCTGTGATAAATAAACTTATCGCAATTTAATATACTCCCCCATCTTGCGATAACATTATATCATATTTTGGCACATTGTACAATAGGTTTTGGGAAATTTCTATGAAAACATCAATTTTTAGGTGATTTTTAGGCAAAATTGTGGCAAATTGATCGAAAAACGCCCCTTTTCGACCCGCCTTACGAAAAAAAAAAAAAAAAAAAAAAAAAAAAATACGGGGAAAACCAGGCGGGAAGGGCGTTTGCAAGCTTGAAAACGCCCCCAAAAAGGTGCGAAGCAGCCAAAAAATCTACCGTTTTCCTCTCTTTTTCCCCGGACGCGCAAAATAGGGCAAATGTGACAAAAAAGCAGACCGTTTGCTCGAGGCATGCGGGCAAGCGCAGCTTCATCTCCCCGTCACGCCTCCCTATCAATAAAAATCCACCCGCATAGCGGGTGGTATTTCCTTTTCGGGCATAGCCCTAATACTACCGGCTGCGCACAAGTGCGCTTTTTATTGGCCTGCCAGCCATGCAACTGTTACTCGCTACCCGTAAACGGGTCGCGTAAAAAGCCTTCCTCCGAGAGGAAGGTGGCACGCGAATGCGTGACGGAAGGAGCCTGCGGGATGAGCGATTAGCACTCGCCATATCAAGGCGCAAAAGATTTTGTTGCGCGGGCTCCCTCAGTCACCTTCGGCGACAGCTCCCTCCCGGATGGAGCCTTTCGCACAAAAACATTCTGCTCTAACTTGTTATTTGTAGTCTGTTTATCGGCATAGCCTTTATTGAACCACGCGACTATCGCGTGGTTTCGTTATACCAAAAGGAGCACGGACAGATCTGTCCGTGCTCCTTCGGGGGTTAGATTCTGCTACCCCGCGTGACGATCACCGGCACGTCGGCATCCGGATCTCGGCAGATCATCACCTCCGTGTTGGGAAATTCGCGATGATAATAAGCGTATATTTACCACGTGACTTCAATTACAATAGGCTCGTCAGAGAGATCGTCAATCGGAATTCCCGTAATATGAAGATGCACAATTGCCTGACCGTTGGCTGCATATTCGGGCAGCTTTTCTATTTTGCAATCAAGAGCTTTTCCCGTGTTCAAAAGGCGTATTGCCTGCGGCTTTTTGGGGAAGTATTCCAATGCTACCGAGGTTGATACAATGCCCTCGTAGAAATGAAAATAGGATTTTCCGTCTTTTTTCGTAACGATAGCTTTGTTTCTTCTGATTTTGTAATTGAAGCTGTCGGGGTCGTGGCAAACGAGACAGCCATCCATTCGTCTGTACCAATCGCCCACCTTGCGAATGCACTTTGCGTAATCCTCTGTGATTTCGCCCTTTCCGTTGGGACCTACGTTCAGCAGATAACTTCCGCCGAGAGCCATTATGCGGTCTATGGATGTGGTGAGGTATCTCTTTGAGAAGAAGTCCTCGTTGCTTCTGTAGCCCCAGCTCTGCTCGCCAACCGAGTTGCAAGCCTCGGTCATACGCGTAAAGCGCGAGTTGTCGGGAGACTGATATTCACGCTCGGGCGTAGAGAAATCACCCTTGTCATAACCGCGGTCATTTATGTAGATGCCGGGCTGAAGCTTGCGGATCAGTTCGTTAAGCGAAGGATCATAAATTTTCGGTGGAATGTCCCAGAAAAATGTGTATATATCGCCGTAGCTTGTCAGTAGCTCCGTGACCTGTGCCTTGACGTATTCGCGGTATTTTTCGGTGTCTATGTCGTCGCGCATAACCGCCTTCCATTGATGTGTAGACGCGGGATTGTATCCGTAGGGGTGGTGCCAGTCGGGACACGAGTAGTAAAGTGACAAAAGCATACCGTGCTTTTTGCAGGCATCGGCAAGCATTTTCAGAACGTCCTTGCCGTAGGCTGTGTGCATAATGCTGTAGTCGGTCTCCTTCGTATCCCACATACAAAAGCCGTCGTGATGCTTTGCGGTAAAGCAGATGTATTCCATTCCGGCTTCCTTGGCAAGCAGTACCCACTTTTCGGGGTCATAATTTACGGGATTGAATTTGTTTATAAGCGCCTCGTATTTCTCGCGCTCCCAGCCCATACGTGCATAAACCTGCTCTTGAACGCCTGTCTCTGCATACATCCCCCAATGAATGAACATTCCAAGTTTGTTTTCGTGTGTCATGGTTGACCTCCTTTACGGATAATACCGTATGATTCACATAACTTTCATAATCATATTATGACACAAAATAAATCTTTTTTCAATATATTTTCATAAAGTCGCAGGTTCAAGTTCATAAGGTCGGGGAAAGGCAAAAAGAAAAGCACCGCGTTTGCGGTGCTTTTTATGCGACGATTGAGAAATCCCACAAATCTTAGCATTTTTCAAGATGCTGCCCCAAAAGCGCCGCTTAAAAGATACTCCTTTACTGTAACGGCAGTGCCAAAGAAAAGGTGGGCGCTCCTTCCTCTTCCAATTCGGCCCGGTTAAAGTTCGGCACATTCGCCTCCGCCCACGCCAGGACAACGTCGGACAGATTGGAACGACGACCCAAATACACAGCACCCAACTTTTCAAACACGTGTCTGCTATGTGTATTTCCCTCGGCAATTCTCACCCGAATGCTCGGGATCCCGTATTCTTGATGATACCAATTGCAAAAGGCTACGATGGCCTCGGGGCCGATCTTTTGATTTTGCTTTTTCTGCAAAAGCTCTATGCCGATTTCGGGATTTTCATCATCAATCCTCTGCATGCAAACACGGCCGCAGAATTCACGAGTTCCTTTTTCAAAAATCATTCCGTTGATCGTGTCGGGCTGACAGACGTCGAGCCAATTAGCGTCTTCCATCTGCTTATACATTCCGGGATCGTCTCTATACTTGTTTGCGTACGCACCTTCCGCAAATATTTGCTCGGTCAAATTACGATCCGAATCATTCATCGCCCGAATATACAATCTTTCTGTTTCAATAATCATTTTTCATTCCCCCAAAAAACAAATTCACGCTTTTCTCAAATAGAATTATACAACAAACGCGAAAAAAAGTAAAGCCTCTAGTCGCAAAAAAAGTTTGGCAAGAATCTCTTCGTCTTGAACGGGGCGACCCGTTCGCTACGCTCACTCATAACTTTGCTTACGCAAAGTTACCCCTAATCCTCGCTTTGCTCGGAGAGGGGGAAGTTGGTACCAAGGACAACGGGGGAAAAGGCACAAAGAAAAACCCGAGGCGATTGCCTCGGGCTTTCTTTGTGTGTTTCCCCAACAATTTTGAACCTT
>JAZLBM010000153.1:0-2225 GCA_045613705.1 Eubacteriales bacterium
CATACGGAGGGAGTGAATGCCCAGTTCCCTGCGGTCTCGTTTCCCGAAGGCATTGCGACCTATCTGCGGATGCAGATCAGGGCGAACATCTGTAACTGCATGGGACAACATCAGTGCCGTGCCACTGGGAACATCTAATTTCCCGTTGTGATGACGTTCTACGATCTCAACATCGGCCTCCGTCAACATGGCTGCCGCCGATCTCGCCAGACGGGTGAGCAACGCAATGCCAAGGGGGAGATTCCCAGAGAAAAAGATGGGAATCTATTCTGCCGAACTGCGGATGGACACCTGTTCCTCTGCGGTGTGTCCGGTAACCGCCATCACCACAGGGATCCTCCGGCGCATAGCGTAATGCAGCACCCCCTCCGTAGCCGAGTGGTGAGACACATCGATGATGCAGTCTGCCACCGCTGTGACCTCTTCCAGCACAGGCAATTCCGGGTCGGCAGGCCGCCCTGACGCGCCAACAAGCTGCGCCCTCCAATTTCCACCCTCTATCATGGCGCACAGAACACGCCCCATTCTACCTCCGGCTCCGTTAACAATGATCCGCATAAGCACCCCCCTTTCCTGTTTTCATATGCGAGAGGCGTGAAAAAAAGAAGGTCTGCCGAAGCACAATGTCATTAAGATAACGGCCTAAACAAAAGAAAGAATGGTCTGCGCAGACCCGAAAAAGGGTTTGCGCAGACCATTTTCAAATTTATGGCATGACAAAAGAGCAGAGAATCTCTGCTTGAAAAAAGAGTATTCAACGAAGCGAAATTATGCTACTCTATATATGAAGCTCACAGCATTTTTAGCTGATAAAATACGAGGCCTGCTTCGGCCGGGGCGAATCGGGGAAACATGCCTTGCGATGAGAGCTTCAACATCAGGCAGAGACACATTCCCTAGAAAGAATTGGCGGCAAACATGTACGGCAACAGAAAAGTTGGCTTTGCAGGCATGCTTTCTGTTATGTTTTTGAATGACTACGTGCGAGGTAATCAATTCAGAAAAGTTGTACATAGTAAGTCTGGCAAATATCTCCTGGAGAATGTGCTCTGTCTTTTTTGCGTGAAAATGGAGCAAGCCGACGGTATACTTCAATTCTCTGAAAGATGTTTCAATGCCCCAGCGCATCGCATAGAGTTTCTTTAGTTCAGATGGAGGAAATGAATCCAAAGGTAGGTTGGTAACCACAGTTTCAAAGGAACTCTCAGAGATCGGGAATCGAACAACCCGAAAAGGCAATTGATAAAATACGGTGGGAAGGTGTTTTCTGTTCTTTAACGGAAGATAATCAAATGTTTGACTACTTGCAATGCATTTATAGTGATTTCGTTGTTTGCGAAGATTCTTGACTTCGTTGGTTTGCTTTCTGGTTAACGAAAGATTAACCGAGAAATCGAAAGCATCCACAAGCGGTAAGTCCAACCCAGCAGCAAGGCCACTGGAGAAAGAATCTTTGACTCGGATCAAGAAAAACCAACCTTTTTCCTGGATATGAGCCAAAACATTATAGGACTCGTAGGCACGATCCGCGATGATGATTGCTGGTTGATTTACAGAAGATTTATCCACCATATCAGCCAACGAACGACATTCATCATAGCGATGACGTTTTTGTACAATGGCATCCACATATGTTCTTTGCAAAAGATCATACATGGCATTAAGATGCATTAAATTGTACGGATGTTGACCATTACTTCCCGGAAAATAGGAATCCTTATCCAGAGGATTTGTGGGAATTTGGATATCGGACCCATCCACGGCAAATAGACGGTATCCATTGTATAAGCGGCCATTATCTGAATCCTCCGCAAACATTTTGAAAATGGTCTCGAACGCCTCAGGCAATATCTTGCCTCGCTGTTGAACAAATGCCGATGCGCTGGCAATATCTGCGCGACAACCAAAACGCTTCATTAGTTCGTTAGTAAGACTTCCGCCCTCCATGCAGAGGAGCGTCTTCACTATTGTTTCGAACGATAGTTTTCTGTTCCGAGTAAAGTCTTTTTCAGGCTCAGTGGAGAACAGCCAAGCGGTTTTGCTTACATCCTGAATGCAGTTCAATAAGTGGTTTTTTACTTTCAAAATAAGTTTTGACACAGGAAAGCCTCCTTATAATCAGATGCGACACACACTCTAATTACAAGGGCCGCTATTGGCATTTCATTTCGCCAATAGCGGCCGCACATTTTCTCTGTTATGTCAAGACTTTTTCTCAATTTGTT
>JAZLBM010000154.1:0-7545 GCA_045613705.1 Eubacteriales bacterium
AAGGAAATGGAGCAATTCTCCTTTTCAGTGACGAGCCATTTACATGCAAACTGGTAAACAGCAATATCGAAAACTTTAGGTACAAGTGGATATGGAACAAAACAAGAGGGTCGAATTTTCAAAATGCGCGATTTATGCCAATGAAAAGCCACGAAGAAATCTGTTGTTTTTACAAGGTAAAGCCAGTGTACAACCCACAGTTTTGGTATTCAACACCATATAAAACTACCGATAAAACGAGAAAGAAAAAAATAGAGGGTCTAAGAGGAGGAAGCGTCTCAAATTTCTGTACAGCAACAATCAGTGAAGATGGGAGAAGATACCCGCTTTCTATTTTGACTTTTAAACGGGACGGGAACAGAGTTCATCCAACGCAAAAGCCCGTTGCTCTACTAGAATATCTTGTGAAAACATATACAAATCCAGGGGATCTCGTGCTCGATAACTGCATGGGAAGTGGAAGCACCGGCGTTGCCTGCGTGAACACCGGCAGAAGATTCATTGGAATGGAATTGGACAAAGGATATTTCGAAGTCGCTCAAATGCGTATTGGGGAAGCGAAAAAAACGCTATGTAAGGATAACCGATCGGCTCCGGCAGCCGAGTGACGAGAGTGAGGAATCGAAGTTGACCATATTAGATGTTTTGGAGGATGCTCCTAAAAATCTCACGATTGTGGATGCATTGACCAAGTGTTACAGCGTACTCAAAGATCACGAGCGAGTGATTGCATCCATTAGTGGAGGCAGCGACAGCGATGTGATGATGGATTTGATTATCAGGTGTGGCGGCAAAGACAAAACCCAGTTTGTTTTCTTTAATACAGGTTTGGAATATGAGGCTACAAAGAAGCAGTTGGATTTTCTGTGCAAGAAATACGGGGTCGAGATCGAAGCGATCCCTCCGATCAAATCCATTCCTTTGTGCGTAAAACAACACGGCGTTCCGTTTTGGAGCAAGCACGTTTCAGAAATGATAATGAGGCTTCAACGACATAATTTTCAATGGGAAGATGAGCCGTTCGACACATTGATCCAAAGATATCCGAAATGTAAGGTGGCTCTGCAATGGTGGTGCAACGAACACCGAGAAAATAGCCCGTACAACATTTCTCGTGTGCGATTTATGAAGGAGTTCATTGTGGCCAATCCGCCAGCCTTCAAAATTTCGAACAAATGCTGTCACTATGCAAAAAAAGAACCCGCCAAGCGTTACCTCAAAAACGCGAACTGTGATTGCAACTGCAATGGAATGAGAAATTCCGAGGGTGGATCGAGAACATTTCGAATCTCGTCGTGCTATACACAAACGATGGGTGGTGCAGATCAATATCGGCCATTGTTTTGGTTTTCCGATAACGATAAAACTACTTACGACAAACACTACGGCATCGAGCACAGCGATTGTTACAAAGTTTGGGGTATGAAGCGTACCGGCTGTGCTGGGTGTCCATTCGGCAGAAATTTTGAAGAAGAATTACGTCTGGCCGAAATTTATGAGCCAAAATTTCACAAGGCGATGCTGAAGGTGTTCGGACCTAGTTACGAGTACCGCCGCCAATTTGAAGCGTTTCGGGAAGAACTGAAGAATCGAGGAGATTTAACTTGAATCCCGAAACGAAACTCCAAAACAAAATCATCGTCGCCCTATGTGAGCACGGTTGTTACGCCGTCAATCATACGGTAGGCGATTTTTACACGAAATACGGCGGGCGAGTCTCCGTCGGTGTTCCGGGCGAGGCTGACATTTGGGGGCATCGCCCGGACGGGAAAGCATTTTACATAGAAGTCAAACTGCCAGGGGAGACGCCCCGGCAGAATCAGTTGGATTTTATCGAAGCCATGAAAAATACTGGCGCGATCGCCGGATGGTGTACATCGGTGGAGGAGGCGCTGAAAATTGTGGGGGTGATTTGAGTTGGTTGTAACGATTGCAGTTGTTGCCATGTTGTTGGTATTAGGTTGTCTTTCCTTACGATGGGAGGGTCGAGAATATGACGAATAAAAAGAATCTTCGCCGGATTTCCGTCGTGGTTACAGCTCAAACGCTGTACCACCTGCGATGCCTGGCCGCCATGAACGGCTGGGGAGAGAAAGATCTTGGTCGGGTCATTGATAAGCTGGTCCGCAGCTACAGGGAGAGTGTTCATTATGACTGAACAGGAAATGATGCGAAATTTCGCTCGTTCCATCGCTGGATGGCGCGAGAAATTAGATATGAGCGCAGATGACTTTGCTGAGTATGTTGGGGTCAGTAGATCGACCCTCTACAACTACGAAAGCGGACGCTGTATGCCTCAGCTCTATACAGCGATTCTAATCGCCCAAAAACTTGGTACACCTTTGGATGATCTGGTAAGGCGGCGTTTTCGTGCGTAAGAAGGAGCAGCAAAATCTGAGATGCGCCCGGTGTAGACGGTCCTTTGGAGAGCTGCAGATCAGAAAGTGCCCGAACCCTGCCGTCAACCAGACACTGGGCGAGTATATATGTTACTACTGCTGCAAACGGTGTAAATTCCATACGAAAGAACCGTTTTGCGATGCGATAGGATGTGGTTACCATCATACAGGAAATTAAGAAACGGCTCACATGCCCCGAATATCTTGCCAGACATGGTATCCAGGTCAAGGCGGGAGGGCGCTGTGTATCGCCTCTTCGGCCGGGGGCCACCAACCCCACATCATTCTGGGTCGATGATGCCAGCTGGTACGATTTCGGATCTGCCTCCGGTGGTGATGTCATTGACCTAGCTGCACAGCTGGAATGCAACGGGGATGTAGGGGCAGCTGTGCGAAAGCTGGCTACTGAACTCGGTATTCAATCCGAATACCGGCAGACATGGAAGGAAGACATTCAGCAGCTTTGCAACCGCGCTGCTTACTATCATAAAGCACTGACCCCCGAAGACTATGCATATCTCAAGTCCCGTGGTCTGACTCCGGAGGACGCGGAACGGCTGATGATCGGACGAGTGACAGACGGCTACCTCAAGGGCCGTCTGTTTCTCCCGTATTTTAAAAACGGCGCCGTGGTTTATTATGCAACCCGCGCGATGCCGGGCAGCTGCTTTCATGAAAATAAGTACATGAAAGCCTCCATCCAGGAGTGCGAGTCCTATCAGCACATCCCTTGGGGTCTGCAAACGCTGAACCGCAAAAACGATACGCTGATTATCTCGGAGGGCTATTTCGATGCCGCCGTTTGGGAACGAGAGGGCTATGCGGTTTTGTCTCCGATTACCGGAAACTTTTCAAAATCTCAGTGGCCCGATGTTCTCTCCGCTTGCCGGATGTTCCAGAAGGTGCTGGTCATCTTCGATAACGACTCTGTATCCCATGCAGGGGAGAGCTTCACGGAACGGACGGCGCAGCGACTTTTTCAAGCGCGGATTCCGTTCATGGTGGCTCACACCCCGAGTGGCATCAAGGACGTCAACGACTATTATACCGGTGGTGGCAATCTGAAGGCGCTCATCGATATGGCGCAGGATGGATTGAAATACATGGTCTCCCAATACACCGACGCTGTGGAGCTCAAGAACTTTATTATGACCATCAACCGCTACACGGATTCCACGGCCATCGCTTCTGCGCTGTCCTCGGTATCGGACAGCTTCCCCGGCATGGTTCTGAAGACGATCCAGAAGGCGGCAGACTCGGCACCAACGGAGTCTCAAATTGTCGATGAAATCATCAAGGTACATAACATCATCTACGTGGATCAGGTTGGCTTCTATGAGTGGGATGGCAAGGTGTGGCGCAAGACTTCCGATGGCGTGGTGAAAAACTACGCAGACAGCCTGTATGGCAAGCGATTTGCTACGGCACAGCGTGTCAATGCGGTCTGCAATCTGCTGAAGTCCCGTACTATCTGTAGCGTGGCCTTTGACCGAAATCCGGTCATGACATTCCAGAATGGAACTTTGGAAATCGACACGGGGCGTTTCCGCGACTTTGCCCAGAGCGACTATTGTTCCATCATCATGGATTACGACTATAGTGCTGAGGCAAAATGCCCTACCTGGTGTCAGTTCATTCAGGATGTCACTGATGAGGACCCTTATCGGGAGGATGTATTGCAGACTCTGGCCGGCTATGTGCTGTTTCCGGACTGCCGTTTTCAGCAGGTGTTCATCTTGGTGGGTAGTGGCGGCAACGGAAAATCCGTGTATCTGGAGATCATTCAGAAACTCTTCGGGGATGATAACGTCACTCACGTAGAGCCCACGGGCCTTGCGCAGGAGTTTCAGCGTATCCGTCTGAAAGATTCGCTCCTGAACATCGGTTCCGATATCAACAGCGACTTTTCCAAAGGTGAGATCCGTGAATGGTTGCTGAAAATCGCTGACGGCACTTCGGTGCAGGCTTGCTATAAGGGCATGACGCACGTCGACTTTATCCCACGCTGCAAGCTGGTGTACGCCTGTAATGCGATGCCGACGGCCGAGATCGTGAACGGTTTGAGCCGCCGACTGCGCTTCATTGAGTTTCCGTGCCAGTATGTAGAAACACCGGATCCAACGAAGCCGCGGCAGAAGCAGCGTGATGTCAACCTGATCCCGAAGCTCATTTCGGAGCTGCCTGGCATCTTCAACTGGGCGTATGCCGGTTATCAGATGCTCAAGACCGTCAACTACTTCACGGATACGCTGGAGCAGGAGGATCTGTTGGGCCAATTCGAGCAGACGAGCAACCCTATTTCCGTTTTCTGCGAGGACTATAGCGACAGCTTTGCAGGTACTATACCTCGTGCGGAGATCTACAGCTGGTATAAGGAGTGGTGCCTTGAAACGGGACACAAGCCCCTGAGCCGTGAAAGATTCATTCCGAAATTTCGAGAATGCTTGGGAGAGCGCATCGAAAAGGAGACCCAGGTGCGTTTGAATGGCGTTCGTACGAGGGTGATTTTATTCGCGGAAGTGGCACAGGTTGAGTGCCCAAGCCTGTGACACTAGCTTGTGACACCGGTGAAAATGTCACAGGTAGAGGCCAAAATGTCACAGGATGTCACAAGTAAAATCGGTAAACCTGTGACACCCGTGAAACCTTGATATGATTGGGCTTATTCGCTTCTGTCACAGGTGTCACACGTTATTTATTACTTATTATATAAGGAAAATAAAATAGTAAAAAACGCTATATATAGGCGTATAACGCTATATATAGCCAGCGACTTGAAAAAAGCTTGTGCACCTGTGACACCACTTTTGAGGAGGGATATTATGGAAGAAGTAAAAGTCAGGGGGAGAGGAAGACCCCCTTTAACAGAGGAAGAAAAACGAGAGCGAGCACTGGCTCGAAAGAACGGGGAGCTTGCTCCGGGGAAGAAGAAATTCGGGGAAGAGTATGTGCAGGCGGGAGACAATTCCAAATATTTGCGCCATGCCCTGGCGACTTTGAACCTGCCACCGATCGATATTGCCAATGCTCAACAAGTGGAGGCGCGAATTGAGTGGTACTTTGGCCATTGTATTGAAAGCGACATGAAACCGACTGTCATGGGTATGTGTAATGCTTTGGGCATCTCACGCAACACCATTCGCACTTGGTATAATGAGGATTTTCGAGCAACGACTCACGCTCCTGTTGTTAAAAGGGCTTACGCTCTTTTAGAGGAACTTTGGGAAGACTACATGCTTAACGGAAAAATTAATCCCGTGTCGGGAATCTTTATTGGAAAGAATGCCTGGTCGTACGCAGACAAGCAGGAAGTCGTTCTTACACCGAACAACTTTGCAAACGATGCTGACGCAGCGACTATTGCGGCGAAGTATGATGAGCTGCCGGAAGACATTGACAGCTAACGACTATCAGGCTCTGATGTTATCAGGGCCTGATTTTTTATCGACTATCGACTATCGACTATAACGACTTTCACGACTATGGGATTTTTGTGAGGGTTCGCCGCGCCAAACATCGGACGCGATAAAAAAGCAAAAATTTTCGTTCAATTTTTTGAAATGTTGCACCGGTTCACCGCTGAACCGCTTTACCGCGGTAAAGGATTTGGCCGTTTTTGGCCTGGTCTCCAAAATAAGGCTTTACAGGTGGCCAATGGCGACGTTTTTCCGGGCCGTCGAATAGTAAAACAGCCGGAGGAGGCGAAACACGGCACGCGGCCGCGTATGGCTTTATATGGCGATGCACAGAAAAAAGCCCCGGCCAGATCTCGGCCAGGGCAAAAGAAAACCGGCCCCAGGCGGCGGGGCCGGTCGGCTGTTATTCGTCGGTTTTTCGGTTGTAATAGGTGGTGCTCTCTTTATCTAAAACACGCAGTACTTTGGGCGAAATATCGATATGTGCCAGGAAATCTAAACATTTGTAGGTATCTAATTTGACGATTTCCAAAGACATAAAGCCGCTGGAGCCGCGCAAATAATCAGTAATTAAATATGCGGGGCCGTCACAATCAAACGCAGTAACAAAAATTTCCCCAGTGGCGACAGTTTGCAGATCTTTTAAAGTCATTTTCTTTTCCTCCATTTAATTATTTTATCGTCGATCAATTCACAGAGGGCCAGCGCTGCCAGGATCGCGAACACGGGCCCAAAAAACACGCGGAAAAACTCAAAAAAATTCATTTGTTTTCCTCCATAGAAAAAGCCCCGACGAATGCCGGGGCCGTTGTTTTATTTACGATAGTTTTTAGTTAGTGCAAAAATGATTGAAAAAGGTAGATATATAATAATGAAGAGAATGGCAATAATCATGCAGCACCCCAAATACAATTGATTTTTGCGGCCCTAATCATGCTGATACCTCCAGCGCGGCGCGAAAGCGTTTGATGGATCTGCCACCGTCGTTATTCAATGCGCGTTCGAGTTTTTCGAGATTTTCGGGTTTATGTGCCAACGCGGCAACATCGCGCCGCGTTTTTGCTGTGAAGATTGATAGACCATTGTCGGGATGAATTGCAAACCATACCCCCATATTTTTGTAATAGTAAAATTTATCATCGCTGTATCCGTTTTGTTTTTTCGCCGCCACTTTTCCATCTGTGCGGCAAAGCGTGTAAAATTCTGCTTTTTTCATTATTTTTTCCTCCATTCAATTTTAAAAATAGGTTTTCCGGATGCATCCCGGCCAATATAGCGCCCTGTTAAATATGCCATTGTGTTTTCCCCCTTTTAGTTGTCCAGTATTACGCCGTGCGCCGTTTCCGTGTATCCGTCAAAACGAAGATCACGGGCGAAGGCTTCATAATCAAAATAACGGCTGATAAATTCCGGTATATCTTTACTGTTTAACCATTCGTCGGCCAGTTCCGCCGCCACGTCGTCCAGATCCTGGCCAGCATAGAAGATAAAGCAGCCGCGCTGCTGGCGATCGTATGCTTCCTTAAAGTCCATTCCGAAAGCTTCCATTGCTGCAGCTATTTCTTTTTGATCCCATTCGTCCAGGCCGTCCAGCTCCTGGAGTTCTTCATTTAAGGCCGTTATATTCTCCAGTTCGCTAATATCGCGCGGCTCGATCTCTGTAGTCCATTCATAATCATGAATAGCCCATTCCGGATCGTTATCCCCCATAGCAGCGGCGATGCGCTCCA
>JAZLBM010000155.1:0-7054 GCA_045613705.1 Eubacteriales bacterium
GGAATTTGTTTGTCATTCGGCATCATTACTGGGCGTATAGTCAGCCGCAATTCTAAAACCAACTGTCGAAGAAGCGGAATCTTTTCTACCTTCGCCTCGATAAGAGAGCGTACAACTTCTTGAGGTGGCATACCACGAGCCTCCGCGAACGGCATAGCAAGAAACGCCTTTTTCGAGTCCATTATTTGCAACGATAACAGAAGATGTTATATCCCAACAATTCCCCGCCATATCGTAAAGGCCGAGGGAATTGGGCGTATATGTCCCAACGGGGGTTGTATATCCGCCGTCAGCACTCACGATTGCATACAGATCGGTCTGTAAGAAATAGCCCTTTGTAGCACTACCGCCATGATTTGCCCAATTGCTAACTCCGCCGTTTGCACTGATGGAGATACATTCACCAAGTGTTTCGGTCGCTCCTGCAAAATCTCCTTTAATGTAGTTGACAATATAATTACTACCGTATTCCTTAAACAATTTAGCAGCAATCACTCCATTGAAATTGAAGGTTGTTATCAGTTCACCCGTAGAAGCATTATAGCTCGGTGTACCCGTTCCGTTTGGATATTTCACTGAGGTGTTGCCATAGTAATCGCCGTAGGCGGCATTCTCCCATTCTGCCTCGGTCGGGAGCCTGAACGTCCAATCGTCATATTTCGTGGAAAGCCATTCGCAGTAACTTACTGCATCACTATACGAAATATTAAGTACAGGATGGTCGGCTTTCCCCTCGGGATATGTTCCGTTTTTCCAATAGCTCGGAGCTTTGTGAGAGGTTTCAGAAACGAAAGTAGCATATTGAGCGTTCGTCACTTTGTATGCACTCAAATAATAATCATTTTCAATAGGTGATGCTTCTCCCGATGTTGTGTTCGTTAAGTCATAGCGGAAGGAAAAATCGGGACGAGCTTCAATATGAACTAACGAATCAATGATTTCATCAGTGGTATTCTCCAAAGGAGGTGTAGTCGTTTCCTCTGCAGGAGGTGTGGTTGTCTCCTCGATGGGAGTCGTATTCTCTGTTTCGGGAAGATTAGAAACATTGTCAGTACATCCCGTAAAACATATTCCCATACACACCACAATAAAAATACAGATAATAAATGATGTTAATCTTTTCATTATGTGCTGTCTCTATTCATTAATATTTATTGTAACAAACTAATTGAAGCAAAAACGGAAGCGACACTTTTGGACAGCTTCCGTTTGATAGGTAGTTATTTTCCCTACGTTGGCATTATCCAAATCAGGTTTTCGGTCGAAGGTCGTACCTTCCTCTCAGCCTGTATACAAGCTCCCGTTGATAAACTCACCTATATTATACACTTATTAGCTTGAAAATGCAATACATTTTCATAAAAACATAAAAATTTACAAAATCAAATTTATCAATTAGTTAGATTATACCATAAAAACGGCAAAAAGTAAATAGGACGGCGGGGTTCTTTACAAATTGAACCGCCCTACCGCTTTTTGTAGGGGACGACCTCCCGGGCGTCCCGTTTGGCTGGCGTTCATTCGGGTCGCCGAGGACGTCGACCCCTACGATAGATAATATAATACGTGCAAAAACAAAAAGCTCTGCCGATGCAGAGCTTTTTGTATATCGAAATAATCGCCGTAAGGCTCTGATTATCTCTTGCTGAACTGAGGAGCACGACGAGCGCCCTTGAGTCCGTACTTCTTTCTTTCCTTCATTCTGGGGTCACGGGTAAGGAATCCTGCTGCCTTGAGAGCGGGCTTCAGTGCCTCATCGGACTGAACGAGAGCTCTTGCAAGACCGTGACGGATTGCACCTGCCTGACCGGAGATACCGCCACCTGCAACAGTTGCGATGATATCGAACTTGCCTGCAGTACCGGTAACGCCGAAGGGCTGGTTAACGATCAGCTTAAGGGTCTCAAGACCGAAATAGTTGTCAACGTCTCTACCGTTGATGGTGATTACGCCCGTTCCGGGAACGATGCGAACACGAGCAACCGACTTCTTTCTTCTGCCGGTGCCGTAGAAATAAGGCTTTGCACTGGTATACATTTCGATGTCCGTCCTTTCCTAATTATACTTCGACAGCAACAGGCTTCTGTGCTTCGTGGTTGTGGGCAGCGCCTGCAAATACCTTAAGACGGGTTGCGGACTTTGCGCCTACGGAGTTGTGAGGAAGCATTCCCTTAACTGCAAGCTCCATAGCAAGCTCGGGCTTGGTTGCCATAAGGGTCTTGTACTGAACTTCCTTAAGTCCTCCGATATAACCGGAATGACGACGGTAGTACTTCTGCTCCAGCTTCTTGCCGGTGAGAACTGCCTTCTCTGCGTTGATGATGATTACGTACTCACCGCAATCAACGTGGGGGGTGAACTCGGGACGATGCTTGCCGCGAAGAATATTTGCAGCGGCAACAGCAGTCTTACCAAGAGGCTTATTGGCAGCGTCAATGACGTACCACTTGCGCTCAATGGTTTCTTTCTTAGCCATAAAAGTGGACATTTTTGCTTTTCTCCTTTGTTAAAATACAGTCTTTTTCAATTTGCCTCGCATATTATATCACAAGCTTTTGGGCTTGTCAACACTTTTTTAAAAATTTTTTTGAAAATTTTAATTTAGCAATATGCAATCTCGTTTTTTCTCCGTTTTCCTCGTTTTTTCATTATCTTTTCTCCTTCGCCATCTCATTTTTTCTTTGCATATTTTTTTGTTCGTTCCCATAAAATGTATCAAAATTTGAAAAAAAGAAAGGAACAGCATCATGCCAAACGTATATACGCCCGAAGGGACTCGCATCGGGAACGCCGACAATATGGAAAGCCTCTCTTCCCTTTCGGGTCTTGAGAAAGCCATGGTCGCGGGTAAGATCCTGGAGGCGCCCGTTCTTCTTTGCGACAACCGTATGTGTCTTCACGTGGATCTGGGTGGGATCGACGGGATCATTGAAAAGGAAGAGGTGGTCTTCTCTCCCGACGGCGTCCCCTCCAAAGACATCGCCGTCATCACCCGCGTAGGCAAGCCGGTCTGCTTCAAGGTCATCGGCTTCGAAGAGCGTAACGGAAGAACGGTGGCGCGGCTTTCGCGAAAGGAGGCCCAGCGAGAGTGCTATCTCGTTTTCACCTCGCGTCTTGTTCCCGGTGACGTGATCCCCGCAAGGATCACCCATATGGAATCCTTCGGTGCCTTCGTTGACATCGGGTGCGGCATCGTTTCCCTTCTCTCTATTGATTGCATTTCGGTGTCCCGCATTTCCCATCCCCGTGACCGACTCTCGGTGGGACAGTCGGTCTTTGTGGTGGTAAAGATGGTTGACAAGGAGAACAAGCGCATTTTCGTTTCTATGCGGGAGCTACTTGGCACCTGGGAGCAAAACGCGGCGACCTTTGAGGTGGGACAGACGGTGGCCGGCGTGGTGCGCTCTGTGGAGCCCTACGGCATTTTTATTGAGCTGGCGCCCAATCTTGCGGGGCTTGCCGAGCTTCGCACCGACGGAAGCATCTCCTCTCCCGAGAATCTTATCGGACAATACACGGCGGTCTACATAAAGAGCATCATCCCAGAGCGGATGAAGGTCAAGCTGGTTCTTGTGGATTGCTATCACGGGGAGATCCGCAAGATGCCCCTGCGGTATTTCATCGACGGCGACCGTTGCCGCCACATACAGTATTGGCGCTATTCCCCGGATTGCTCGCCCAAGACGGTGGAGACGGTATTCTAAAAAAACAGCCCCCAAGGGGCTGTTTTTTATATCCTTTTCAGCTTGGCAAAGGTTGCCATCAGCTTTTTTGTGCCTGCGCGATCGAAGGTGATCTCATAGAGAATATCCGCGCCGAGAGGCTTTGCGGAAAGGATCTCGCCTTCACCGAAGGTAGGATGCATAACACGGTCACCCTCCACGAAGCGTTCACGGGAAGCACCCGCCGTGGGACGAGGTGTCACAGGAGCGGAGCCAACCGTAAGAGTCTCGCGCTTGGGGGCATATCCGCCACCGAAGGAAGGTATGGCGCTCGGCATATAGGGGCGATGCTCACGGGTGGGGTTGCTCACAAGAGACTCAGGAATCTCTTTAATAAAGCGCGAGGGCGGATTGTACTGGGTTCTGCCGTAAAGCAAGCGGCAGTTGGCGTAGGAGAGACAGAGCTCCTTCTTGGCTCTCGTGATGGCCACGTAAGCCAGACGGCGCTCCTCCTCGATCTCGCTCTCCCCTTCCATAACCGCCTGGTTTCCGGGGAAGATACCGTCCTCCATGCCGGGCAGGAAGACGATGGGAAACTCAAGACCCTTTGCGCTATGTACCGTCATCATAACGACGGCATCGGCGGCCTCGTCATATTTATCCACGTCTGCCACAAGGGCGTTTTCCTCAAGGAAGCCGGAAAGCGTAGGCACGGCATCGGGATCCTCGTCGGTCACGGCGCGCTCGTATTCGATAACGCCCGAAATAAACTCTTCAATATTATCCAGGCGATCCTTCTCCGGCTCGCCTCCGTCGATCAGCATCTGACGGTAGCCCGATCGGTCAAGGGTCTCTTTAACAAGGGTCTCAAGAGAAACGTCCTCGCGAAGTCCCGTCAGGTAATTGATCAGCCCTGCAAATTCCATCAGACGGGACGCCGAGGATTTGAGTGCGGGATATCTGTCTGCCACCTCAAGGACCTGGAACATGGTCAGTCCCTCTGCCGCGGCGATCTCGGATACGGCGGCGAGAGTCACATCGCCGATCTTACGCTTGGGCTCGTTGATGATACGAAGCAGACGCTCGCGGTCGTTGTGGTTCTCGATCAAATGCAGATACGCGACGATGTCACGGATCTCCTTGCGGTCGTTGAATCGGGTTCCGCCAAGCATACGGTACGGAATACCGCTCTTGACGAAGGTACGCTCAATAGAGCTCGACTGAGCGTTGTTGCGGTAAAGCACCGCAAAGTCGCGGTAGTTGGCCTCCTTTGCCGCCACCTTCGCATGGATCTTGTCCACGATGAAGCGGGACTCCGCATTCTGATCGTCTACCTTCTTGATGAGGATCTTCTCGCCCTCGCCGGCGCTCGTCCAGAGGTTTTTGCCTCTTCTTCCTATATTATGGGCGATCACGGCATTGGCCGCATCCAGAATGGTCTGGGTAGAGCGGTAGTTCTGCTCCAGCTTGATCACCGTAGCGCCCTTGAAGTTGCGGTCGAAGTTCAGAATGTTTTCGATAGTCGCGCCGCGGAACTTGTAGATACTCTGGTCGTCGTCACCAACAACCATCAGATTGCGGTATCCGCCCGCAAGAAGCGCGGTCAGAATAAACTGCGCGGTGTTGGTATCCTGATACTCGTCAACGCACACGTAGCGGAAGCGGTTCTGATACTGGGAAAGGACCTCGGGACATTTACGGAAAAGCTCCACCGTCTTCATAATGATATCGTCGAAGTCAAGGACGTTGGACTTCATCATCTCATCCTGGTATTGGCGGTAGATCTTGGCGATCTTGGCAAGGCGGAAATCCTTGAAGCCGTCCTCGGCAAGCATCTCGGGTGTCATCAGACGGTTCTTGGCATCGCTGATCACGCCCATCACGCTTTTTACGGGAAAAGCCTTATCGTCGATATTCAGCGCCTTCATCGCCGAAGCGACCGCCTTTTTGGAGTCCTCGGTATCGTAGATGGAGAAGTTCTCGCGGTAGCCTACCTTCTCACCGTGGATGCGGAGAATACGCATACAGATAGAGTGGAAGGTGCCCGCCCAGATCTCCTTGGAAACGTCGGGATCACCGATCTCCTTGGTAAGTCTCTCCTTGATCTCTCTTGCCGCCTTATTGGTGAAGGTGATGGCAAGCATACGCCAAGGCGGACAGGGATCGGTGGCAAACTCCTCAAGAAGCACCCCGTCAAAGCCAAGGGGAGACGCTACCGCCTCCTCAAGCGCCGCAACGTGCGCCTCATCAAGACCGAAGGGCGTTGCCTCGCTCATATAGGCGTTTCCGTATTTAATAATGAACGCAATTCGGCGGACAAGCACGGTGGTCTTTCCACTTCCCGCGCCTGCGATGATCAAAAGCGGATCGTTCACGGTGAACACCGCCTGCCGTTGCATATCGTTCAACTTGTTGTAAGCTTTATCAAAAAGCGCTCGCTTGGCGCGAATATATCTTTGTTCCAGTGTCATATTGTATCCTTTTCTTTACTCAATAATTCCTCCGCCCACAACGGTCTCCCCGTCGTAAAGCACAACCGACTGTCCTTTGGCGATCGCTCTTTGGGGCACGTCGAAATCCACGCGGATCCTTCCCTCCCCGATCTCTTCAACCGTGGCAGGGGTCTCATTCTGACCGTAACGGATCTTGGCCGTCACGCGGATGGGGGTGGGGATAGAATCGCAAGCGATGAGATTCACGTCTCTCGCCGTCAACGACGAGGCAAACAGATCGGCATTGTCGCCAAGGGTCACGGTATTGGTGGCCGCGCACTTGGCGCATACGAAGGCCGGCTTTCCAAGGGCGATGCCAAGTCCCTTTCTCTGCCCAACGGTATAGCGGATCATACCGCGGTGGCGACCGAGAACGGTGCCATCCTTATCGATATAATCGCCTTCGGGAAACGTCTCGCCCGTGTATTTTTCAATAAACGCGGCATAGTCTCCGTCGGGCACGAAGCAAATATCCTGGCTATCGTGCTTACGCGCGTTGATAAAGCCCTCTGCCTCCGCGATCTCACGGATCTCGCTCTTGCGGTAGTCTCCGAGGGGAAACACAGTATGCGCCAGCTTATGCTGGGTCAGGCAGTAAAGCACGTAGGTCTGATCCTTACTCGCGTCACGGGCGCGCTTCAGAAGAAACCGATCGCCGTCGCGCTCGATTCTGGCGTAATGTCCCGTGCCGATAAAAGGCACACCCTGCGATTCCGCGTAGCGAAGCATCTCACCGAACTTAATGGTTCGATTGCAATCGATACAAGGGTTAGGCGTCTCACCCGACTGATAGGCGCGAATAAAGCGACCGATAACCTCGCGATGAAAGGCCTCGGACAGATCCACCGTTTCGTGGGGGATGCCCATAGACGCCGCCACCCGCTTGGCTTCTTCTGCCTC
>JAZLBM010000156.1:0-11015 GCA_045613705.1 Eubacteriales bacterium
TACCAAGGCGCAAAAGGCTTTGTCACGCGTGCTCCCTCAGTCGCCTTCGGCGCCAGCTCCCTCCCGGAGGGAGCCTTTATTGTACATCTCAAACAGTTCGATAAATCAAAATTTGAAATTCTTTTCCCCTTTCAATTTTTCGATTTCCATTTTTCTCGGCGGGGAGGGGTTTTGACGGAAAAACGGCGCGTTTTTATCCGCTTTTGGCCGGTTTTTGCTCGCTTTTCGTCTCTTTTTGCCGTCGCTTTTTTCTGTGTCACTTCTTGACATTTTAATAATTATGTGGTAAACTAAATTTTAGGTATGTTTATATATACGCATACGCGCATTGCGCGCGCGCGTGAGGCGGCGACACCGCCCATATTCCGCAACATTGAAAAAAACGTAAAGCGAGGTATTCATCATGCCGGAAAGCACAAAAAAAGTACTTTCATTGCGACTCATAAAGCTTCTTCACCTGACCGTCACCATCGGTCTGTTCTTCCTATACCAGTTTTTCTTCGGCTCGGCGTCGGATCTTTCCGTATCCGTGGCGGGAACCGTTCTGTACCTGACCGTATTTTTCCTCATCGGCAGAACCTACGACATCTACGCCGTCGGCTCGTCGCGTGTGCTGATCCTGCTCTATTCTCACGGACTGACCCATCTCATCACCGCGGCGCTGACCTACGTGGTGCAGTGTCTGCTTGCGGCACGCCTCCTCTCTCCGATTCCCGTTCTTGTGCTGATGGCTGTGGAAATGGTGTGGGCGCTTGTGTGGTGCCTTTTGGCAAACGCCGTATATTTCCGCGTCAGCCCGCCCCGTCCCGCCGTTATCTTCTTTGACGACGACAGCGAGCTGCACAAGATGGAGGAGATCCGCTACTTCGACAAAAAATTCTTTGTTACCGAGCTGATCCGCACCGACGAGGGCGCGGAGGCGGCTATCCGCCGTATGAGCGATGCCAAGGTAGCCTTCCTCGTGGGCGTGAAGGATGACGTCCGCAGCGTCATCATCAAGCATTGCGTCACCGCGGGCGTGCAGTGCTACGTGCTTCCTCGCGTGGGCGACCTGCTGCTTGTGGGTGCCGACCAGATGCACACCTTCAGCGTGCCCTTCCTGCGGATCCGGAGAGCGGCGCCCGCCCCCGAGTATCTGCTTCTCAAGCGCGCCTTTGATATTTTCGCGTCGGCGACGGCGCTTCTCATCCTCAGCCCCTTTATGCTGATCACCGCCCTTGCCATCAAGCTGTACGACGGCGGCCCCGTGCTGTACCGTCAGGTTCGCCTGACGCAGAATCACCGCGAGTTCAAGGTGCTGAAATTCCGCAGTATGCGGGTGGATGCCGAAAAGGACGGCGTGGCGCGTCTCGCCTCCGAAAACGACGACCGCATCACTCCCATCGGCAAGATCATCCGCAAGATCCGCTTTGACGAGCTGCCGCAGCTCATCAACATCCTCCGCGGCGACATGACCATCGTGGGCCCCCGTCCCGAGCGACCCGAGATCGCCGAGCAGTATGAAAAGGACATTCCCTCCTTCGGTCTGCGCCTGCAGGTCAAGGCAGGACTTACGGGCTACGCCCAGATCTACGGCCGCTACAACACCGAGCCGCTGGATAAACTGAAAATGGACCTCATCTACATAAACAACATGTCGGCCATCGAGGATCTCCGACTGATCTTCGCCACCGTCAAGATCCTCTTCCTGCCCGAGAGCACCCAAGGCGTGGCCGAGGGACAGACCACGGCGGCGCACGCCGAGGCAAAAGAGAAGACCGAAACGGGCGCGGAATCCCAAGAAGAGCTTCAGAACACGTAACCGCCGCGGTGGGGCGCGTTCGCCCCAAATGGAAAAACACCGAGAAAGGAATCAGACATGAAAATCTTGTTTTTGACGTCGGAGGGATTTGATACCCCCAACTCCACCAACCATCTTGCGGAGACGCTGCTGGAGGACCTTTTGAAGGGCGGCGTTGAAGTCCACTCCATAAGCAGCCACAAGACCGGACAGTACGCGGATATTCCCGAGCAGCTTTTGCAGTATCCGGGCTTCACCTACGATATCGTCAACCGCGACAACATCAACAAAAACAATTTCGTGAAGCGCTATCTGGACGAGATCAAGTACGCGCTCCGCGCCAGACGGATCTGGAAGCAGCACAAGAAGACCTACGACGCCGTGCTTCTGCAGTCCAACCCCAACTCGGTGTTCAACGCGGTGCTTCTTGGCAGTCTGCGCAAGCCCATCGTGCTGAATCTGTACGACGTGTTCCCCGGTCACGCTATGTCCATCGGCGTCATCAAAAACAAGCTTGTCTACCACGCGCTCCGTATTCTCCAGAAGGTACTGTACCGCAAGTGCAAGTATATCGTTGCCATGTCGGAGGATATGAAGCAGCAGCTGCTTGAGGAAAAGGTGCCCGACGGGAAGGTCAAGGTCATCCGCAACTGGTTCGACGACGAGATCTTCGATCCCATCGACCGCAAGGATAACGAGTTCTTCAAAAAATACCGGCTGGACCCCAACAAGTTCTACGTGCAGTTCGCGGGTCTTCTCGGATACGTGTTCGATTACAAAATGTATATCGACGTTGCCGAAAAGCTGGCAGACAACCCCAATATCGAATTCCACCTGATCGGCGACGGCAACCAAAAGGCCGTGATCTATGAGGAGCTGGAGAAGCGCAATCTGCCCAACGTGGTCACCTTCCCCTGGCAGCCTCTTGAGATCATCGCACACGTGTACAGCGCCTGCGACGTGGGCATTATTCCGTTGAAGCCGGGCGTGATCGGAAACGGCATCCCCAGCAAGGCCTGCCAGCTGATGGCGGCAAGACGCGTGATTCTCAATTCCGTGGAAAAATCGGAATATACCGACACCTTCGACCAATACGATATGGGCGTGAACGTGACGGATCACGACGCGCAGTCGGTGGCAGACGCCATCCTTCGTCTGTACGAGGACCGTGAGCGTATGAGGGTCATCGGCGAGAATGCGTGCGGCTATGCCTACGAAAACTATTCCAGAAAGAAAAACACGGCACAGTTTGTCGAGCTTATGAAAACGGCTGCGGCGGAAGGTTAAGCGCCGCGATATCAGTGAATGGGAGCAAATTATGAAGCAATTATACAAGATCGGAATATGGGGGCAGTTCGGTGACGGCGTGAACAAGATCGCCGACGGTCAAGCGGTTCGCACCACCATCATCACCGAGGAGCTGAAGGCTCGCCACGGAGAAGAGAATATTATGGTGGTCAATACCAACAACTGGCGTCGACATCCCTTCCGCTTCCTATGGAAAACATTTTTGCTGAACGCAAAATGCCAAAAGGTGGTGATCTTCCCCGCGGACAACGGCTTCAAGGTGGGCGTTCCCATTTTTGATCTTTTTAATCGTTTGTTCCGTCGGGAGCTTTACGACGTGGTGATCGGCGGCTATCTGCCCGACCTGCTGAAGCGCAAGCCCGTCTATCTCAAAATGCTGAAAAAATACAAGGCGCTGTTCGTCCAGACCCCCAACATTCAAAAGGATCTGGAAGAACTGGGCGTGGAAAACATACATATCCTCTCCAATCTGAAGCGACTGAACCGCGTCAAGGAGGAGGAGGTCACCGTCAACCGCGACCCCCACGTCAGGGTCTGCTCCATGTGCCGCGTCACCGAGACCAAGGGCATCACCTACGCCATTGAGGCGGTCAAGGCGGCCAACGAGGCGCTGGGCGGCACCTTTATCCACCTGGACGTCTACGGTATTGTGGCGCCCGAGTATCAGGAGACCTTTGACGGGCTGCTGGCGACCCACGGCAATTTCGTGACCTACGGCGGCGTGGTGGACTTTGACAAGACGGCGGATACCCTCCGCAACTATTTCCTGATGCTCTTTCCCACGTACTACTACGGAGAGGGCTTCCCCGGCAACGTGGTGGACGCGTATAACGCGGCGCTCCCCATGGTGGCCACCAACTGGAATTACAACAGCGACGTGATCACGGACGGTGAAAACGGCATCCTTGTGCCCATTAAGGACGTAGACGCCCTGCGCGACGGCATCCTGGCGCTGTACCGTGACCGCGAGAGGGCGCACACGATGGCCCTCAATAACCTTCGCGCGGCGGAGGAATATCATCCCGATAAGGTTCTCAAGACCTTCTACGAATTTGTGGATTGAGTACCTTGGAAAATACTCGTAAGGAGGGAATGTATATGGCGAAGATAACTATGGCGGCCCCGTTTCATACCAGAGGGCGTTATCAGGGCGGCATCTCTGCGCTTGTCAACGCCGTTATGCGTCACGACGGTATGCCGGAGCTCTTTGGCGCGGACGTGGTTCCCTTTGAAACCTGCAGAATGGATCGGCACGGAAGCCCTGCGGCCGCCGTGAATCTGACCAACATCAGAAATTTCATTAAAATCTACGTGGATCTGCCCCGAGAGCTGGAGGCGGCGGGTTCGACCTGCCTGTACTACCATTCGGCGGCGGGACTTGCCCTTTTAAAGGATCTTCTGGCCATGCGAAGGGTCAAAAGAAGAATGGGGGTCTCCACCGTTCTGCATATCCATTACGCCGATTATGAAAAGATCATGACGGGAAACGCGGCAGTCGACGCGCTCATCCTGCGGCTTATGAGGAAGTACGTGGATTACGTGGTCTTCCTCTCCCGAAAAACCATGAAGGAGTTCGTTGCCCACGGCATTTCCGAGGCGCGAAGCCGGGTCATTTACAACTTTAGCACCATCACCTACAGCCGTGACGAGATCGACGGCCATCTGTCCCACCCGGCACAAAAGCGGCAGTTTTTGTTCGTCGGCTCTATCGACGAGCGAAAGGGGATCTTTGACGCCCTTTCGTGTATGGCAGATCTGGAGGAGGACTTCACCCTCCACGTTTGCGGCGACTTCGGAAACGAAGCGGACCGCAAGCGCTTTTTGGAGTATGCCGAGCGACTCGGCGACAAGCTGATCTACCACGGCTACGTGGTCGGTGAGGAAAAGCGTCAGCGGTTTTTGGACGCGGACGTTCTGCTCCTGCCCTCCTTGGGAGAGGGATTTCCCGTGGTCATCCCCGAGGCCTTCAGCGCGGCGTGCGGTATCGTTGCCACCGACGTAGGCGCCATTCCCGAGGCGGTTGGCAAGGAAAACGGACGCGTGGTGGCACCCGGAGACCACAAGGCACTTCGGGAGGCGATCACCGCCTATATCCATATGGACGCCGACGCCCTTGCCAAGCAAAAGGAGCACAATTATCTTCTCTCCGGCGCGTACACCATAACGCATTTTATCGAAGCGCTGGGAAGCGTCTGCCAAGCGGCGGAGGCCGACCGTGAGCGCGTGTGAACGCGGGAGATATGAACAAGAACAGGGAGGAAGTTGAATGCGTACGGTTTTACTGTGTATTCCCATGCTGAATAACGCAGGCGCACAGCGCTTTGTGGCCGAGCTTGCCATGAATTTAGATAAAACAAAATACAAGGCGGTGGTGGTCACGACGCGCAAGTCGTTGCCCGATTCCGATTTTCACCGATTGCTTTTGGAAAACGGCATCGAGATCAGAGACGTCTGCGGCGGAAGCTACCTTGACCAAATGAAAAAGATGATCGCCCTGCTGAAGGAATACGATCCCGATATCGTGCATTCCAACATAGGCTCGGCGCTTCACGTGCTTGCTCCCGTTTGGATGCGCGGAAAAAAGACGGTGCATATCTTCACCGCCCACAGTATGGGGTACAGAATCTTTTCCGGCGCGAGACAGAAGGTTATGAAATTTGCCTTCAAGACCCGTCGCATCATTCCCGTGGCCATTTGCGATACCGTCAAGAAATCGCTTTGCGAGACGTATGGCCTTGCGGAGGACCGCGTGCCGTGCGTATACAACGGCGTTGACACCGCGGCGTTTGTGCCGAAAGACGGGTACTGCGAGGGCGGAACCGTTCATTTCGTTTCCGTAGGCACGCTGTACGATCTTAAAAATCACAGCATGCTCATCGAGGCGTTCGGTCAGCTGAAGCAGAGGATGGACGGCGTAAAGCTGACCATCGTGGGCGGCGGCGAGCTGTTCGACTCGCTTCAGGCACAGGTCAAGACACTTGGGCTTGAGAATGACGTGGCTCTCGTCGGTGACCGCCCTAACGTGAGCGACTATCTGCGCGCGGCAGACGTATATTGCTGTCCTTCCCGCGTCGAGGGGCTTCCCATTTCCGTTCTTGAGGCTATGAGCACGGGTCTGCCCGTGGTCACCACCCCCGCCGGCGGCGTGGTGGATATTGTGCACGACGGCGTCAACGGATACGTGGTGCCTCACGGGGACGCGTCGGCTATGGCAGAGAGGATGGCGGCACTGGCAGAGGATCGCGCCCTGCTTGAGACAATGGGACGCGCTTCGCGCCGAGAGGCACTGCGCTACGATATCGCGCTTTGCGCGGAAGGCTATGAAAAGCTTTATGATAAATCTAAGGTGTTGAATTGACGATAATGATGGATGATTTGAAGTTAAGAAACAACAAAAAAAGCTGGATCCCCCTGCTTTTTATCATGTTTATCCCCCTCTCATGGGCCACCTTCGTCGTGGGATCGGTCTACCGAAACGTCACCCTGCTGTTGATGGCGGTGTTCCTTGTGGCCGTGGGCGGAAATATTATAAAATTTACAAAGGACAACGGCAATACGCTGCTCATTTGGACGGTCTACATTTTGTACACAACCGCGTCCATCGCGTGGAGCGAGGACGTGAATGCGGCGCTGAACAACTGCCTCGGTATGCTTCTTGTGTACGTTATCGCTTGGGTCTTTGCCCACTCCGATGCGAATAAGGTCGCCTCAAATTATTATGATCTTGCCTGGATCCTTGTCGGCGTTGTGTGCGCGCTGTTCTTCTTGTTCGGCTCCACCGAGATCGTTGGAGACTATACGAACCGAGGCACGTTGGTTATTATGGGAAACAGAACGGACCCCAATGAATTTGGAGGAACCTTTGCCGTGGCGACGTCGATCAGTATGTACTACGTTTTTGCGGGTAAAAAATGGTGGCTTCGGGTCGCCTGTCTGATCGTTTCCATTATGGAATTTTACGTGATCCTTGCCACGGGCTCGCGAGGTGCCTTGATCGCCGTGATCATAGCCGTTTGCGCGACGGTGCTCGTTGGCATAAAGCCCACGCTCCAAAATCTGATCGCTATGGCGGTGGTTCTCGGCGTGACGGCTTTGGCCGTTTGGTATCTTGTTTTGCCGTTGATACAGTCGGACGTTATGGGTAGATTTTCCCTGCACGCGATCCTTTCCGACGGTGGAAGCGGACGCGCCAGCATTTGGAAGAGCGGTCTTGTCCAGTATGAGAACAGCGGCCTTTTGAGGATCCTGTTTGGCTTCGGCTACGGCGGTATTGTGGCAGAGGGAATCTACGACAATACCGCAACGATGCATAACCAGTTTATTCAGATCCTGGTGAACTACGGAATCGTCGGCTTTGCCATATACATGACGTTGTTGGCGCGGTGCTTTTTCCTGATCGTGAAGAATAACAGAAAATACGCGGGTGGCTTTATCGGCATGATGGCGCTGAGCATGACGCTCAGCCTTCCGCCTACCTACAAGCCCTTCTGGGTGCTGTTGGCTATGGCGTGCGTGAGTGAGCTGGGAGCGCGAAGAAACGCTCAATAAGAGCAGAACCCCTGCAAAATAGTATAGGTATTTCGTAAGTGGAGGTCAACATATGAGGATTTTACAACGGGTGTTGAATTTGAGAACGACCGCAAAAGCGTACTATAAGACCCGGCAATTCAAAAAGGGTGCGGAATATGGTGAAGGGACTCGATTCGATGCCACCTCTGCCTGTGACAATCGCACGGGAAATAAACAGAATGTTATCATCGGAGAGGGTTGCCTGATCCGAGGGCGCCTGCAGGCCGTTGGCCAAGGGAAAATCTCAATCGGAGATCGCACGTATATTGGAGACGGAAGCATTGTCGGCGCATATGAATCGATTTCTATTGGAAGCGATGTTATCATTGCCGGCGAGACGCATATATACGATAATAACAACCACCCGGTCGAGCCGGAAAAGCGACTGGAAATGTCTCGTTCCGGAGATTTTTTTGGTCCTCTTTGGCAATGGAATGACGACGTAAGCCACAAGCGTGTGGAGATTCAAGATAACGTCTGGATCGGCGAGCGTTGTGCTATTTTGAAGGGTGTTACCATTGGAAAGGGATCTATCGTCGGCTGCAATTCCGTTGTGACGCGCGACGTTCCGCCCTATTGCATCGTGGCAGGTAATCCCGCCCGCGTAGTGAAACAGCTGGAAGGATCGGGAAGCGCAGAATGAGAAAACTGAATTTTGGCGGTGCGTCTTGGGATTCATTGCTTTTGACGTTCGTTAAGTTTGTCACCACCCTGACGGCCATCGTACAGACGAAAATACTGTCTGTAGGACTTTCCTTGACGGATTACGGAACGTATTCCCAGACCAACGTGATCATTTCGGTGTTGACCGCCGTATTGATGTTGGGCTTGGGCGATGCCATTAATTACTTCTACAACAATCATTCTGCCCAAAATGATGAGGCGGCTCGAAAAAAGAGCGTCAACACGATATTCTTAATAGAAATTATCGTGGGCGCAATTGCGTTTGCGGCGGTTCTTTTGGGGCAGGATCTGATCGCCTTGTATTTTTCCAACGATGCCCTCAAGGCACTTTTGATATTTGCTACGTTAAAGCCGTTGCTTGACAACGTCGTATATTTCTATCAGATCCTGTTTGTCTCGATCAAAAAGGCAAAGCTTATCGCTCTGCGCAATCTGGTCGTGTCGTTGTTAAAGCTGGTTGGCGTCTACGTTGCTGTCCACGTTTTCCAAAACCTGGCCGTTATTTTCGCAACGATGGTGCTCTTGGATCTGGCACAGCTGGTATTGTTTAATGTGCTTTTTGCGAAAGAGGACTTTGCCGTGAATCCGCTTCAGGCAGATGCCAAGCTTTTCAAGCCGATCATTGCATACGGCTTGCCTATGGGCATTTTCGCCTTGACCAATACGTTGGCTCGCGACGTGGATAAGCTGGTCGTCGGACGCTTGGCCGATACGGAAACCATGGCAATATATGCAAACTGCTCAAAGCTTCTTCCCTTTGATATTATCGCAGGTTCCTTTGCAACCGTCCTGATTCCGTATATTATGCGGTGCGTGTCCTCCAAAGACTATGACAACTCGTGCTCGCTGTTTAAGAATTATTTGAAGGTGGGATATTACAGCGTATGGATGCTGGGCGCGGCCGTGCTGCTCGCGTCGGAGCAGGCAATATCCTTCCTGTATTCGGACGAATATCTTGCGGGAAAGCTCGTATTCGTCGCATACGTTCTGGATAGTATGCTGCGGTTTGCCAGTATGCATTTGATCCTTACCGCGGGCGGCAAAGCAAAGTCCTTGATGAAATATTCCATCGTGTCCTTGGTTATCAACGCAATTTTGAACGTAATTCTTTATCAAGCCGTAGGCCTCCTGGGTCCTGCCATTGCCACACTGATCGTTTCGGCGGGATATACGCTGAAGATCTTGCAGAAGACGATCCGGCTGCTCAATACAAAATGGCGCGATGTTTTTGACATAAAAGATATGGGTTCTTTCGTAGCGATTCTTGTTGGTACGGCCGTCGTTTTTGGCATAGCCAACAAAAAGCTGATCGCTATGGGAATGCATCCGTATATATCTATGATCGCGACGATCGGTGTTTTTCTTGTCGTCAACCTGTTGCTTTCCCAAAACAGGATCAAGCACGTGATGAGAGAAATCAATCAGCTGAAATTATAACTCTTAAAACAACAAGGAGAGTGAAAAGACATGTCTAATTTTTCCGGAGCAACACTTATGATCACCGGTGGAACTGGTAGTTTTGGCAACACGGTTCTCAAGCATTTTTTGCAGTCTGACGTAGGCGAGATCCGCATCTTCTCCCGCGACGAGAAGAAGCAGGACGATATGCGCCACGAACTTCAGTCCAAGTGCCCCGAGCATGCACACAAGGTAAAGTTCTACGTAGGCGACGTGCGTAACATCGACTCTATCCGCGATGTGATTCCCGGCGTTGACTACATCTTCCATGCAGCGGCACTGAAGCAGGTTCCTTCCTGCGAGTTCTTCCCTATGGAAGCCGTTCGCACCAACATCATTGGTACCGACAATCTGCTTCACGCTGCGATTGAGGCGAAGGTAAAGCGCGTCGTTTGCCTTTCCACGGACAAGGCAGCGTACCCTATCAATGCCATGGGTATTTCCAAGGCTATGATGGAGCACGTTATCTATGCCAACGCCCGAGTTGCGGCTGAGCGCGGTGAAACTGTCATTTGTTGTACCCGTTATGGTAACGTGATGTGCTCTCGCGGATCGGTCATTCCGCTTTTCATCGATCAGATCAAGAATGGTAATCCCATTACCATCACCGACCCCAACATGACCCGGTTCCTCATGAATCTGGACGAGGCTGTGGATCTGGTGCACTTTGCCTTTGAGCACGCGAACCCCGGCGATCTGTTCATCCAGAAGGCCGACGCCTCTACCATTGGCGACCTTGCAAAGGCCGTGCAGACCCTCTTTGGCGACACGGGCACTAACATTATCGGCACCCGCCACGGCGAGAAGCTGTACGAGACACTCATGACTCGCGAGGAGCGCCTCCGTAGCGAGGACATGGGTCAGTACTACCGCGTTGCCGCCGACAGTCGTGACCTGAATTATGATAAGTTTATCGTAGAGGGGCAGGTGCAGACTATGGCAGACGAATCTTATACCAGCCATAACACCAATCTTTTGGATGTGGACGGCATTATTAAGAAGCTTTTGACCACCGACTATGTAAATGATGTCCTCAAAACGTGGGAGAGCGATCGGAAATAAAAATTTCCTTGCGCCCTTTGGGCAACATAACGAATTGGTTTGGAGAAAATTCTGATGAATATATTGATTACAGGCGCGGCGGGCTTCGTCGGCAAGAACCTTGTTGAGAACTTAAAGACGGTTCGCGATGGCAAGAACCGCACCCGTCCCGCCC
>JAZLBM010000157.1:0-8659 GCA_045613705.1 Eubacteriales bacterium
GGGGCGGTCGCAGGTGAAGTGGCCGCGCATCGGGACGTTCAGCATTTCGGTGATCGCGTGTACGCGAGCGGGGGGGTTGCCCATCACGCGCACAAAGCGGAAACCACGCGCCTTGAGCGTTGCCTCGGTCTTGCCCGAAAATTCCTCCCAGACGGTACAATGGCGGAAGCCGCGCCCGTCCATGGCCTCTCCGCGGCATTCGCCGTAATAGACCTCATAGGTTTGTTTCGGGTCGAGTTCCTCAAGCTCCAGAAGTGCGAAGATCTCGCGGCCGAAATCGTAAAGGGTTCCGCCCTCAAGCGTCTCGGTTGCCACAGGGTCAAGCGTGGCGTAGGCAAAGGGGAATTTTTCGGGATCGTCGTCGGGGGAGGTGAAGGCGGGGATGCAACCTGCAGGTACGGGCGTTGCACGCGTATGGAGCGTGGTGCTCCAGCTCTCGTCGGTCACAAGTCCCTCGCTGTCAATAAAGAGGCAAGGAAGTCCGCCGCCAAGGTTTTGCACGCGCACCTTCAGCTTGTGCTCGCCTACCTCAACGCGGACAGGCTCCTCCAGGGGCAGAAAATCGCCGTCCATCTGGATCTGTCCTTGCCCGTGAGCACGACAGGTGAAGCTAAAAGCGGTATTGGCGGTAAAGGTTTTATTGAATTCTACGGTTGTATATAAGGAAGGTAAGTGCCAAACGACGGGGGCTGCCGTGCCGTATTGCTCGCGGCGTGCGTGTACCGCGAGGTTGTGAAACACCTCAAATTCGCCCTCGTACCATATCCATTTTGCGCTCATAGGATGCTCCTTTTATCGTTTTGCGGTGCCCTCAGACCTTGTCGGGATGGGGCTCGGCGGTGATGATGCCGTCCTTCACGTTCAGACGGCAGATGCGGGCGGTACGCGCCTCCTGAAGGTGCTGAAGGCCGTAGTCGCGGGCATGATAGATGGCGTAATATTCGCCCTTGTATTTAATAACGCTGTGGTGACCCGTTCCCTCTTCCCACTCGTTCTTGATGATGACGGGGTCAAAGGCGCCGTCCTTGGTGTGCTTGACGAAATCGATCTTCGTGAGATCCTGCTCATCCGTCTTTGCGGCGGCGTAGCCGATGTGATAGGTATCGTCCTGATAGCATCCGCCGCTGTACATCACGTACTGCCAGTCACCCTCGCGGAACCAGAAGGCGCCCTCGATGGTGTGCCAGTTGTTGTCCTCGCGCCAGAGCTTTGTGAAGATCTCCTCGTCCATCGTCGGCACGATGACCTCGCGGCAGATGTTGGCGGGGGTCACGGGATCAAGCAGCTTATCCACGAACACGCGGGTACCGATGCGCTCGGGCTTGGTGTTGTTCTCCGCATACCAAAGGAAGAGTCCCTCGTCGGTCTTGACCGCGTGGGAGTCGATAGAAAAGCGGTCGTAAAGGCGCACGGCGTTGCCGAAGGGGCCAAGAGGCGAATCGGCACTCAGCACGTGCATAAACTCGAAGTTGTCACCCTCCCAGAAGGACACGTACATATAATATTTGCCCTCGTGCTTGATGACGGAGGGTGCCCAATAGTGGCGGCGTCCGTCGCCGTTAGCCACCGCAAGTCCCTCGTAGCGCCAGATGCCGAAGAGATCGTCCGAGGAATACACCTCCACACCCTTGGCGTCGCCTACGCCCGAGGCGTACAGATACAATTTATCCCCGTCCTCAAAAATGAAGGGATCAGGCTGGGTCTTACCAAAAACGTTGAATTTCAGCTTCATCGTGATTTCTCCTTAACTGTATTTACGAAGCACGGTCAGCACCTCATCGCGCGGTCTCATGCCGTCGGTTCCGTTGTTCTCGGACAGGGAGCATGCGGCCGAGGCGGTGGCAAAGCGCATCGAATCCTCCAGCGTTTCGCCCTCGTGGGCACCGTAAAGAATACCGCTGCAGAAGGCATCACCCGCCCCCGTGGTGCCCTTGATGAAGCCGTCGGGCAGCTTCAGGCTTTCTACGTAGACCATCTTGTCGTTTGCAATATCGTAGCCGTAGTTGTGCTTCGGCGAGTGGATCACCGCCCAACGGGACACCCCAAGGGCGCGAAGGGCACGAAGGGCCTCCTCGGCACGCTCGCGGCAGGTCACCGCAATGCCCGTGATGGCCTCGGCCTCCGACTCGTTGATGCAACAGATATCGGTGTATTTCAAGGCGGGCTGCACCACGCTCTTCACGCGGTCGCTCTCCTCCGATACCATATCGATGGAGGTGATCATACCCCTCTCGCGGGCGTTCTTGAGGATGCGAGCACCGTGGGTGCCGTACTCGGGGTCGGGGGCGTCCACCTTTTTCATCAGAAGCAGATATTCAAGGTGAAAGATCTTGGAATCAATATTGTCCCAATGAATATAGGACTCGTCAAACACGTTGCTGGCGCCCGGCGAGAAGAAGAAGGTTCTCTGCTTGGTGTCGTTGGCGTTCATGACAAGGGTGTTGGAGGTCTCCCCTTCCCGCACCATATCGGCGGTGTCCACGTTGGGGAAGCGCCCCAGCACCTCCATCAGCGCCTCGCCGCTCTCATCCTTGCCCGCAATGGCGCAGACCTTCACGGGGAGGGACGCGTCCACCTTGGCAAGGTCAAGGATCAGGTTGCCCGAGCCACCGATAGCGGTGGCGCCACGACGGACGGTGGCAAGAAAGCCCTCCTTCGGGTAGCTGTCCATATCGTAGAAGCGGTCTGCCACAAGGGAGCCCGCCACGCAAATGCCTCTGCGCGCCATATTACGCCTCCCGGCTGAAGATACGGATGGCGTTCTTCACGTCTTCCTTCATGGCCTCAATGCCGATCATGGGGATGTCGTGGAAGAAGATATTCTCGCCCGCCTCGATCTTGTCCATGGCCTCCTTGACGGCGCGACCGCCTGCCAAGGCCATATAGGTGTAGTAGTTGATCTTGCGGATGCCGTTGTTGATGGCGGTGTGGTACTCTTCAACCGTCAGACCCGAGCCGCCGTGCATAACGAAGGGAATGTCGATGCTCTCGCGGATGAGGCGGATTCTGTCAAGGTCAAGCTTGGGCTTCTTCTGATAGACGCCGTGGGCGGTGCCGAAGGCGATGGCAAGAACGTCAACGCCAGTTCTCTCAACGAAATCCTTGGCAACGGCGGGGTCGGTGTATACGTCGTCCGCACTCTCAAAGTTCTCAAGGCTCTCCTGCACCGTGCCCTCTCCAACGCCGATGTCGGAGGAGAAGATGTGACCCAGCTCCGCCTCAACCGTCACGCCTACGCTATGCGCCAAGCGACAGACGAGCGCGGTATCGCGGACGTTGTCCTCGTAGCTTGCGGCCGACGCGTCAAGCATGACCGAGGTGAAGCCGAGGCGAATGGCCTTCATGCACATCTCAATGGACGAGCCGTGGTCAAGGTTCAGGCAGATCGGCACCGACGCCTTCTCTGCTCTCTGCACCATAATGGGCGCGATCTCCTCAAGGGTGATAAACTTGGAATGTACGTCCGCGTGGTTGAGAATGATGGGCTTGCCCAGCTCCTCCGCCGCGCGGATGGAGGCGGTCAGCGACTCCAGATTGGTTGCGTTAAATGCGCCCACCGCATAATTTTTCGCGGTGGCGTCCTTCATCAGTTCGGTAAGCGATACTAACATATTATGTTCCTCCGATATTTTTACAGTTTGATCTCGGTGTAGCCAAGGTACTTGGAAAGCGCCTCGCGCATAGCCTTTACGTGGTCGCCCTCGGTGACGAGCACGTGGTGGCGGAAGCCCTCCTCACCCATATGGATAAGCTTTTTCTGAAGGTCGGGAATTTCTACCACACCGTAAGTGCCGAAGAATGCGCGGTCAAGCTCAATATCCTTCACCTCTGCCTTCTCCACGAAATAGCGGGTCTCGCCGTTTTCGGTGCGCATACCCGAGACCGTGACGGTGGCGGGCTTCATTCTGCCAACGTTCACGCCCCAGGAGCAGTTGCAGCCCTGGGTCTTGACGAACATCTTATGCTCCTCCATGTGTCCCTGCTCCGCCATAAGATCGATGGGCAGCGGTCCGCAGTGGAAGAGGATGCACTTGTCGGGATCGTCACCGTAGTTGTTGTTCACGTCAAGGCATCCCACGCCCGTGTAGGAGGCCATGGCAAGCGCCAACATCGCGGGAGCATTGGTCACGTCGGTCTCGCAGACGATGGGGATCTGGCGCTTGTTGAGCACGCCCATCACGGTGCAGGGTGTGATCTTATATTCGTACTGAAGCTCGCTCCAACAACGAATGGCAAGGGCATCGAGACCCATTTCCGCCACGATCTCCTCAAGAGCCACGCCCAGCTTGCACTGGTTGAGGATGGCGTATTCGGGCGCGTCAGAGGTGTCTGCGATCTCGTTTATGTCCTTGACCCACGCCGCAAGGCGCGTGTCGTCGTCCTTGATATTCTTGATTTTGTCAAATACCTGCGTCAGGTCGAGGGTCTCCACGTCCACGCCTCTTGCCTCCAGCGCCCCCTCGTCAAAGCGCACGCTCTTGAAGGCGGTGGTGCGGGCACCGATGACACCCACGCGCGCATGGCGAAGCCGTCTTACGATGCGGCAGGTGGACACGAAGGAGCAAAGATCGCGATGAAATCCCTCGGACAGAGGATGCGCCGTGAAGGTGCTGCCCGAAACGAACCTCACACCCATCTGCTTCAGTACTGCGCAAAGACCAAGACGGCCGCAGAATGCATCGCGGCGGTTGGCAAAGTCCAGCTTGTCAAGCTCGTCGGGATAGGCCTGCAAAAGGATGGGCACCTTTACGTCCTTGATGGCTTCCTTGATGCCGTTTTCGTCGCCGAAGTTGGGCAGACAAATGATAAGACCGTCGTATTCGCCCTCGTGAGCCGCAAGGAACTCGGCAAATTTCTTGCCCTCCTCACGGGTCTCAATGGCGCCGTAGCGGGTAAGGGTTGGACCCAGGCAAAGGGCCTCGGCACCTGCGCGGGTCACCGCCTCGCACATCTCCTCCCGCGCCGTTGCGATAACGCTTCCCGGGAAAAAGCCTCTGTTGCCAAAAAGAACGGCAAACGTGATTTTCTTCATAGTGGTTCTCCTTTTGCATATAAATTTACGTAGGATATTAATTATATTGTATCACAACTTTCGCCTAAAGAAAAGGGGTTATCGGCATCAAAAATAGAAAAATCGTACCCTTTTTCGGTTATTATATTGAATTTTTACCCCTTTCGTGCTACAATGATTTTAAGGAGGTGACGGCATGCTTATTAACTTCAATATGGAAAAGCTGGATCGCCTGTTGCTCGATTTTTACACCCTCACAGGCATTACCATCAGCGTTTGGAACACCGATTTTCATCAGATCTGCTTTCAGCCGCGGGAGATGCGTGCCTTTTGCCGCACGGTGAAGTCCACGGACAAGGGCAAGCACGCCTGCTTCTTAAGCGACCGCGCGTTGTGCCTTGAATGCAGTAAAACCGAGCGTCCCACCAAGCACGTCTGCCACGCGGGGCTTATCGATATGGCCTTCCCCATCAAATATAAGGACGATATTCTCGGCTACATTATGTTCGGTCAGATCGCGGACAAGAGCGCGGAAGAAATGGAGCCCATCATCCGACGCCTCGGCAAGACCCTGGGGCTTGACACCGCGCGACTTGCGGAGGAATACGGGGCGCTTGTGCAGTACGACGAGGCGCGGATCGACGCCGCCGCCAACATTCTTAAGCAAGCAACCCGCTATCTGTGGTTGTCGGATTATATCGACATCGACCACGACGAGGGCGCCGCCCGAATCGACGAATATATCCGCGCCCACCTTGCGGAGGAGATCACCGTGGACACGCTCTGTCGCGCCCTCAATATGCCCAAAAAACGACTCTACGCCGTGTCGCACCGAAATTTCGGTCTTCCCATCGGTGAATACGTAAATACCTTGCGGATAAACGAGGCCAAACGCCTGCTGGAGTCCACCGACCTCTCCATTCAGCAGATCGCCGCCTCCGTCGGTGTCGAGGATTATAACTATTTCGCCAAATTCTTCAAGCTCCGCACGGGTATCTCACCCCTCAAATACCGCAAAGGCTTCCCCTTCAATCTGCACGAAGAAGCAGACCGTAGATAAACTTCAAATTCTGATTTTTCGGTGGGTTTAATATACGCACAAACCCGTAGGGCGGGGGCTTGCTCCCGCCGTAACAACCGATAAACCGCACGTTTTCGGCGGCACCAAGGCACCGCCCTACAAGGAACGGTTCGCGCCATTTTGTTTGTGCGAACATACCGATAAACATCAATTTGTAAGCAAAAAAAGGAGCCTTTCGGCTCCTTTTTTGTTATTCGTGAAGACCCTCAAAGTAGTAAATGAGGTCAAAGAGGCTATCGGTGACGCGACGGCTCACGGCGCCCATCTCCTCGTAAAGATTCATATGGTTATCATAGAATCCCTTGTTGGAGCCAAGGTTCGAGGTATCCTTCTCGCCCTGATAGGTCACGGAGAGAGAGGAAACGAATCCAGGGGTGCTTGTGATCGTCTCACCCGTAATTACGTTGGTGTAGGCGCTGATGGCACCGTTCTCGTAGTTGTAGGCGCGGTAGAGGTTGCCCTCCTCGTCCTGGTAGATGGTCTGGTCGTTGTCGCGGAAGCGGTACCAGTTCCAGCCCACGCAAACGCCCGACTCGATCAGAAGAAGCACGTAGTGCTCATAGTAAGCGGCGCGATCCTTCTGGGTATTCACCACGATGCCCGCGTTGTGCTGGTTACCGAGGGTGTAGCCGTTCATATCCTCGGCATCGTTGGCCTTGGCAAAGAACTCGGTGACGATGAAGGGCTTGCCCGAATATTTGTACATCGTCTCCATGGTCTCAAGAGCGGGGGTCAGACCGCCGTAAAGGTTGACCGTAAGCACGTCCACGTACTTGCCCGCCGCGCGGAGATAGCCCTCGCTGGTGGTGTTATCCTGGTGGATACGGTTGCCCATATACATATAGTTGTCAAAGCCAAGCGCCTTGATGGCCTCGCTCACGCCATAGAAGTAGCGGTCGTAGACGAAGGCCTTGAACTCCTCGGAGAGTGCAGGGGTGATATCCGCCGTCGACGCGTTGGGATCGCCCGTTCGTGCGATGAACCAGGTCCACGCCGTGGCGTAAGAGAAGGCGTTGATGGGCTCGGTGGGGTCGACGGTCAGATAGCGGTAGAGCATATTGCTCTCGGCGGGGATCTCGTTATCCGAATAGATACCGAAGATATAAGGATCGCCGTTGGAATACTCGGCAAGCACCGTGGCCGCCTTGCTGACACAATAGGTCAGATAATCGGGGTCGAAGACGTTCATGGTGTTGTTGTGCATAAACTCGGCAGAGCCGCCCGTGCCCACGCTGAGGTTGAGGCTGCTCATATAGCCCTTAAGACATCCGAGGTCCACGCCGCGGGAAAGCTTGTCTTCCGCAAGGAAGCCCATATCCGTGCCCCAGTAGGTGTTGATACCGATACCGCGGAGCTCGTCGCCCACCTCGCGGTAGAAGGCCTCCGCCGTGCCGTATTTTTCAAGGGCGGCGTTCTTCTGATTGTCGGTGGAGCCAAGACCCGCGCCGTTGATGCCCACGCAGAAATAGGGGTTGCCGAGGGGGTCGATGATATAGGCTCTGCCGTCGATGGTTTCGGTATGGTAGAAGCCCGTGGCCTCGCCCTTGATGCCCGCGTTGGTGATACCGCCGTACATATCGTATTCGGAGGTGGTGGTGGACTTATAGCCCGTCAGCGTATCGATGGAGCGGGCGTAGGCTCTTGCCTGCAGATCCTTGGCAAGGGAGTTGGAGCGCCACTCCACGCGGACGGTATAATCGCCGATGGGCGATCTGTTGTCAACCGAGGTGAGCCCCCGCGTCTCATAGGGTGCATTGCCGTATACCGAATCGTAGCCGCCGTTCAGCCACTCGTCCACCAGCTTCTCGGCGTAGCCCCAGGGCTCGTAGCCCACGTTCTGCATCTTGCCGAGGTTGATCTCGTGGTTATAGGAAATGGGATAGATCACAAGACGGGGGCCGCCCGTCTCTGCCTCAGAGGAGGCAATGCGGGTGTTTCCGCTTCCGCCGTCATCCTCCACGTTCTTGATGTTGAAGGCCACCTGGCCGTCCTTGATATTGGCAAGCACGTAGTCGGTGACGTCGATCTGCGCGTAGCGCTTGGCCTCGTAACGAACGTCGCCAAGATATTGGATCTCGTAGGCAAGCTCCTTATAGTTCCTACCGTTCAGCTGGTTCTCCGTCCAGTCGGTGGCAACGCCGCAGACCTCGGCAAGAATGCCGCCCCGCTCCGTCTCCTCCTCATTCATGGCTCTGTGGGAGTTGACGTAAAATTCAAAATAAATTCTGCTTGACGAAAGAAGTCGCTTCAGCGCCATTTCGGAGAAGCTGAACTTGACGTAGACCTGTCGGGTATAGGAATTGTTCTCGCCGTTGTTCTTCAGCTCAAAGGCGGTGGCAGAGCCGAAGTTGTCGGCGGCGGTGGGACGGACGTAGGTATCGTCCGAGGGGGTGGCGGTATACTGTCCCGCGCTGCCCGCCGCGCGGAGCGCACAGCCGCCCGCGAGGAGCGCAGGCGCAAACAGCGGATGCAGATGCTGAAGAATATCGCGCTCGGCGGCGGGATCTGCCTGATTCTGGTTGTGTGCATCGCATTGGGGATCAAGGCCGGCGAGAGCTTTTCCCGGC
>JAZLBM010000158.1:0-2085 GCA_045613705.1 Eubacteriales bacterium
AGCAGGACAATTTAACCGTATCCGCTTAAACCAGCGGAGTGGAGCAGGACTTAGTAGCCTGCATCGGCCGTAGCCCAATAAGTTGCGGCCACGCGAGATGGGATACGTTGCATAGTAACGACTCGACGGGTGAAAGCCCTACGAAGCCCATCTCACCGAACAGGCAAGTTTCCAGAGCTTGCACCCGCCGATGTTTTTTCGGCATTGCCTCGGGTGGTTTAATCCCGAGGTTTTTTATTTAAACCAACAAGAGCGTAGCCGTGTGGCTACGCTCTTGCTTTTATTCTTTACAATCCTTAATGACCGCCGAGATGTGGTCGATGACGTCGCTTGCCATCACCGAATATTCGCCGAGGGCTTCTGCGGCGGCGTCGCCGGCAAGACCGTGTATGTAGACGCCGAGGGTGGTGGCTTCATAAGGCTCCATACCTTGGGCAATGAGGGCGGCGATGATGCCCGTCAGCACGTCTCCGCTTCCGCCTGTGGCCATACCGCTGTTTCCGCTTTTGTTAACGTATACGGCGCCGTCGTCGCCGCTTCCGTCGGTCACAAGGGTCTCGTGCCCCTTCAGCACGCAGATGAGGGCGTTTTCCTCGGCAACCTTGGTGGCATAAAGCAGTCTGTCCGCCTCAATTTCGGGAATCGTGCGGTCGCAAAGCCGCGCCATTTCCGCAAGGTGGGGGGTGATAATGATGGGAGCGCTTGCCAGATCCAGAAGAGAAGGATCCTTCGCGATAAGGTTGATGGCATCGGCGTCAACCACCACGGGAACGTCCGCATGGGAGAGGGTGAGGCGCACAAGCACCTTTGCCGCGTCGCTTTGCCCAAGACCTACGCCGATCACGATGGCGTCTGCCTTGCCGATGTCGGTAAGCACCTTTTCCTTGTCAATTTCCGTACCGAAGGTGGCAAGGATGGCCTCGGGAAGCCCCGTTTGCAGAATGATGCGGTTGTCCTCGTGGGTCAGCACCTGCACAAGGCCCGCGCCCGTGCGATAGGCGGCTTTTGCGGAAAAGTAGGCGGCTCCGCTCATACAGGACGCGCCACCGATGACAAGCACCCGTCCGAAGGTGCCCTTATGGGACTCCGCAGGTCTGTCGGGAAGTCTTGAAAGATCGGAGGGGCGGTAAGAATAGAATTGATGATCCATCGTATATCCTTTCGTGGACGGTTATTCGCCGTCGTCCTCGTAGCTCTTGATGCCTTGCATTCTGCTGATCTCGCGGAAGCCGTCGATCTCGCCGCGCTGAATGGCACCGAAAATGCGGTAGCGAAGCCCCTTGTGCTTGCGGTCAAGGTCGCCGATCAGCTTGTTGATCTCCTCGCGCTGGGTGTTTCCGTCGGCGGGGCAGGGAGACTTGATGACGGGCAGCTCGGCCTTTGCGGCAAAGTAGCGCACGTCCTTCTCGGGCATATAGATCATAGGGCGGATGAGGTGCAGATCGGCGCGGGACAGATAGGTGACGGGCTGGAAGCATCCAAGACGACCCTCAAAGAAGAGGTTGAGCATAAAGGTGTCCACCACGTCGTCAAAGTGATGACCAAGGGCCACCACGTTGCAGCCCAGCTCCTTTGCGGTGTTATGAAGCACGCCGCGGCGCATCTTGGCGCAGAGGGAGCAGGGGTTGGACTCCTTGCGCACGTCGAAGATGATCTTGGCGATCTCGGTCTTGGTGACGTGATAGGGCACCTCAAGCTCGTCGCAGAGCGCTTGGATCTTTGAGAAATCCATAGGGGTCTCAAAGCCCATGTCCACCGTAATGGCGCAAAGATCGAATTTTTTAGGATAGAATTTTTTAAGGTCAGCGAGGGCGCACAAAAGGGTCAAGGAATCCTTGCCACCCGAAATGCCGACGGCTACCTTATCGCCCTCGCGGATCATTTCATAGTCGTCCACGGCGCGGCGCGTATAGCTTAAAACACGTTTAATATTTTCCATAAATACCTTTATTGCTGAAAAAATTGGGTAAAGGAGCAATCCTCGTAGATGCGCGCAGCATCCTCGGTGTAGACTCTCGGCGCGGCGCCGTTTGCGGGCGCTTTGTAGAGGATCAGCGGCTTTGTGAGGATGAGGGAAGGGGCGGC
>JAZLBM010000159.1:0-3597 GCA_045613705.1 Eubacteriales bacterium
TCTCCGAGATGGAGAAGCTGGCGCCGTAGGCGACTGATGAGGGTGCGAAGCCTTATCATTACTACAATCGGCGCACACTCATCCGTCGCGTTCCGCGACACCTTCCCTATCATAGGGAAGGCTTTCGACGCGAGTGCTAACCCACCGACAAATCAAAATTTGAAATTCCGTCATATTTTCAAATAAAAAAACAATAAAATTTCACGTTTCTCTTGACAAACGCGGATTCTTGGTATATAATCTCAATATAGAACATCCGTTCTATATGAAAGGGGGGAATTTCATGTGTCAGGATTGTGGGCGCATCTTCTGCGCCAACCGTTGCCCCTCCTACGGGGGCTTCAGCGCCGAGCGAGGGCAACCTCGGGGGGCGTGCTCTTTATGCGGAGAAAGCTTTTATCCGCAGGATCCCATATACAAGCGTGGTCGGCGGTGGGTCTGCGAGACCTGCTACAACACCCTTCTCACCGACGAAGAGGATCCGTCTATCATCGATCGCAAGTCTTTGCCTCACGGCATAGACTTATCATTTTAGCCAAAATTTAGAACATTTGTTCCACATCGTTTTTTGTAAAGGAAGTACAATGAAGCAACAAAAAATCAGAACGCCCAAGGAAATCCAAGTGCTTGACTTTTTGGAAAAATATCGCCTGTATCGGCATATGCTGGACGGCAACCGCCGCGCCAGAACCTATTTTGCGGTGGAGGAGGGGCAGAAAAGTCTTTCTGACGATGCCCTTCTCAAGGCGCGGATGATGGCCATCCGCCGCTTCGTCATGACGCTGCCCGACTGTCGGGAAAAGATGCTCCTTTATTACCGTTATCTCTTCGGCTATTCGGTGGAGCGATGTGCGGAGCTGATGGACGTTTCCCGTCGCACCGCCTTCCGCATTGCGGACGAAGCCATACGTTTTGCCGCCGAGAACTACGGCGAAGGGGAAACTTTTTGAGCTTTTTTACATAGAATGTAGCAGAAATCAAAAGGATCAAAGGAGTTTTTGCCCATGATCATTACCAAACGCTACAACCGAGAACACGCCGTTGCCTACGCCAAAAACTGGGCGCTTGACCGCAATCCCCTCTTCGTGGACTTCACGGGCAGGGGCGGCGACTGCACAAGCTTCGTGTCCCAGGCAATTCTTGCCGGCTCCTGCACCATGGACTACACCGAAACCTTCGGCTGGTATTTTCTGTCGGATGCCGACCGTGCGCCTGCCTGGTCGGGGGTCAAGTTTTTCTACGATTATCTGACGGGCTCGGGCGATTATCCGCCCAACACCGAACGCCCGGGGCCCTTCGGCCGCGAGGTGAGAGCGCGGCAGACCCAGATCGGTGACGTGATCCAGCTGGCGCGCGACGGTGTTTTTTATCACACACTGATCATCAGCGGATTCGAGAGCAACGACATTCTCGTATGTGCTCACACGGACGATGCCCTCGACCGCCGACTTTCTACGTATTCGTTTAACAGCTTGCGCTTTATCCACGTGGACGGTGTCCGTATGGAGATCGCCGAGGACGATTGCTTCCGCGCCCTCAACGAAGGGATCGCGTTGCCCTGACGTCCGTCCTTTTCTCAAGGCGGCGAAGCAGCTCCACCATAGGAAGCACCAGTGTGCCCGCGGCAAAATTACCCGCGCCGTGAATGGCGTCAAAAGGAAAGCCTGCGGCGATCCAGGTGAGCGTGCCCTGCCAGCTCAGTCCAAACGCCAACGCCTGGAAGGGAGCGTACAGAACGCCAAAGAGAAGGCCGTGAAGGGCGGGGATCACCATATATGCGGCAACGGAAAGCCATTTTGGCATATTGCGGGGTAAAAGCATAGTCGCGCCCCACAAAGCCGCCCACACGTAAAGATACGGTATCCACCAAAGGCCAAAGCCCTGGTACACGCCGATCAGAAGCACGTACAAATATATGGGGATCAGCGCACGAACGCGGTAGACCACCGTGTAGATAACGACAAGCACGCCGACAAAATGAACGTTGGGCGCCCATTCCATAAGAAAATCGCCGCAGAACATGATCGTTCCCAGCATGGCGAATATCGCCAGCTCCCGCACCGAAATGCGGGAGCCTTTTTTTGCTTGATACATGCGCCTTACTTTTCTACCTTGAAGGCGTAGGTGGCGCCGTCCTCAACGGGCGTTGTGTCCACACCCGTAGCACCGTAGGCACCGTTTACGTAGAATGCCCAGTAGGTACCCGTCTCGGCATAATCGGCATAGATGCCGTTAACCTTCTTGACGTACAGACCGTACTGGCTGTCCTCACCCTCGATGAGTCCTTCATCAAGGAGTGCCTCACCAACCGTGGCTTTCACGGTGGTTACGGTAAAGGTGGTGACTTGTCCGTCCTCCGCGACCACCTCAAAGGTGAAGGTCTTTTCGGATCCGTCGGACGTGATCTCGGTTTTGCCGCATGATACGACTGTAAGTGCCATAACCGCAATCAGCACTGCCAGAAGCACACGGGACAAACCGAACCAAAGCTTGTTTGTTTGTTTCATAGGCTTGTTCCTTTCTTCTTTTGCCCTCGTGGGGCGTATTTTTGCGGACTTCCCCTCTCCTTTCGGGACGGCTCTCGCGTCATAGAGGGTCTTCGTGGCAAGTCTTCCGACTGGTTGGGCGATGGCGGCACCTTCTCGGATCTCTCCAATGGCTTCGCACCTTGCGGTCGGTGCGTCCGCTTCTCTTTGTCCAACATACGGCGACGGGCTCGTGCAGGCCTCTCACCTGCTTCCTTCTTTGGCCTTTCGGCACCACTGTCCATTTTATCATTATATCATCTTATTATAGGGTTGTCAAGATATTCCCTGCCTGCCAACATCATAAAAAAACCGCCGCAGATGCGGCGGTTTGGGTTTACTTATTGTTCAGGGCGTCCTTGATCTCGCGAAGAAGCTGAGACTGTTCACGGATGTTGGCATAGTATTCATCTATAATTGCCTTCTCCTCGGCGGCCTTCTTGTCGGCGGCTTCCTTTGCGGCGGCGGCCTTGGCGTCTTCCTCTTCCTTCTTCTTCTTGGCGGCGGCTTCCTGCTTTGCGATCTCACGGGCGTTCATAATGCGCTCCGCCTTCTTGATCACGCGAACGGCAACGAAAATGCAGAACGCGATAATGAAGAAGTTGATGATGGTCTGGAGCCACTCACCCCAAAGAATGGCAACCTCGGCGGTTCCTGCCGCTTCGTCTGCGGCCTTGAGAACGGATTTCCACTCATCCATACTGCCCGCGCCGGGGATCAGAGCGATACAGGGGTTGATGATCATCTTGACAAGACCGTTTACGATGTTGCTGAATGCCGCACCGATAACAACACCGACGGCCATATCCAGCACGTTACCCTTGGTAATGAATTTCTTGAAATCGGTGAAGAAGTTATCCTTTTCCTTCTTCATCTTTTCCTTGCGCTTCTTGCGCTCTTCCTTTTTCGCCGACTCCTCGGCCTCCTTGATCTTTTGCTCCAGAGCTTTCTTATCTGCTTCTCCCATAGTTGAAGCCTCCTTGTTTTTTGTTGATTTTATTATAGCAGACGTTCGGGGGAAATGTCAATGTTAAATTTTGATTTGTCGGTGGGTTTGATATAGCTAAGCAGA
>JAZLBM010000160.1:0-1737 GCA_045613705.1 Eubacteriales bacterium
ATCCTATGAAATCAGTGGTCGGGATAAAGCCATTGAAATCATCAAAGAAAATAACCGTTTTTCCATTCGCCATCTTGAGTTGACCGAAGAAATGCTGCCTTAACAACAAAACCCCCGAGATCCTGAACAGGTCCATTAAAAACGGACAATAGACAAAACACCCCCTGATGTAGGAAACTAAAAGTAACAACATCAGGGGGTAAAATTATGTCCAGACAAAAGTACACACATGTACAAGCCTTACTTCCAGAGATACGAGCAATGGAAGCAGCAGGAAAAACAAAGAGAGAAATAGCGGAGCATTTTGGATTGAGAGATAAATATGTCGTGAAGCAACTTCTTACCCGTGAACGCCGTAAAGAAGAAAAAGCAAAGGCAGGGATTTTACCTCGCGCCAAAGGTCGTCCTGGCAAGGATGCGCTACCAAGAGATGTGATTACAGAGCAGGCGTATGAAATCGAACGACTGAAACGAGAAAATAAGTTGTTGCGGGATTTTCTGCGATTGACAGGAAGGAAGTGAGGCCGCGAGTAAAATACCAGATTATATACATGAATCGAGATCGTTATCCGGTATCTGTAATGTGTCGATTCTTTGGAGTATCACGTAGTGGCTACTATGACTATGTCAACCGGCTGGACAAGCAGGCACATGATGTTGCCTTGGCAAAGATAATTGAAGAGCAGCAAGTAAAATGCAATAAGACTTATGGGTATCGCCGTATGTGGAAATGGCTGCAGCAAGCAAAGAAAATACGCAGAAATCCGAAAACAATTCTGCGTATTATGAAAAAATATGAACTTCTATCTGAAATCCGTCGGCGAAGAAAATGGATTCAAATGGGAGAGCAGCGACACAAGTACGAAAACCTTCTTAACCGCCAGTTCCGGGCAGACAAACCAAACAGCAAGTGGGTAACGGACATCTCATATATCCACACCCCTGAAGGTGTGCTGTATCTGTCCATGATCCGTGATTTGTACGATAACAGTATTGTTGCTTACAAAACCGGCACACAACAAACCGTAAATCTCGTATTGGATACGATTCGTCTGGCAATGAAAACGGAGAAAAAGAAGGTCGCTGCGGAGTTGCAGCTCCACAGCGACCAAGGGTTTCAATACACTTCCTACGGGTATTTTAACCTAACTCAATCCTACGGGATAACACCATCTATGTCAAGACGTGGGAACTGTTACGACAATGCAATGGCCGAAAATTTCTTTTCTATCCTCAAAACTGAATGTATTTACCGACTCAAACCAAAGACTTTAGCCGAGGCCAGACAGGCCATTGATCATTACATCCACTTCTATAACCACGAGCGCATCCAGTTAAAAACTGGAGTGGCGCCGCTTACGCTGCGCCACTCCGCTTAAATTTCAATATTTTCCTACCAGGGGTCTTTTTTGTGCTGTCCGTACAATCTGGGGCAGTACAAAAAGGATTCGGGGGTTATTGTTTTTATATGGCAGCTTATCTGCTGCAGTAGATTTCCAGAATGCGCTTATAGAAGTCGACAGCAGGGGGCAGTGCCGCACTGTCGAGACATTCGTCATTGCTGTGGATGCTGGCAAACTGGGCGTTGTTGATCTCGATGGGGGCAAAACGCAGGCAGTGATCGCAGACATCACCGTAGAAGCGGGCATCGGTGCCGCCGGTCATAGAATAAGGGACGACATCATAGCCGGGATAGATCTCGGCCGAGACCTCTTCCAGCAGCTTGAACGGAGCTGC
>JAZLBM010000161.1:0-13526 GCA_045613705.1 Eubacteriales bacterium
CATGGTGCGGCGGATCTCTTTGGGTATTACAACTCTTCCGAGGTCGTCGATTCGTCTAACGATACCAGTGGCTTTCATTCTATATAAAAATCTCCTTGTTTTACAGATTTGTGATGTTAGTATCTGCAAATTGGGAGGAATTATACTTGACTTTGACGGCTATTGGTTATATAATTGTATCAGCCAAGAACATTTTTGCATACAAACATCACCGCGGAGAAATCAAATGGAAATCACCCTTCAAACCATAATTGAAGACTGCCATCAGATCAGCCACGATTCCAAATTAATGGCGCCCCTGGGCACAAGCAACGACAAAGTCGAATATGCCGACTTTTCAAAAATCAGCAATTTATTAGTGTGCGGAACAACCGGAAGCGGCAAAACCACTTTTGTTAGAACCCTTCTTGCAACACTAATTGCGCACCTTGGCCCCGATCAGTTCAAGCTTTGCATATTTGATTCCAGGCACTCTGATTATATAGAATTCTCCCACATTTCGCACCTATACTGTCCTGTCTGTCACGATGCCGGAAAAACGTATGGATTGATATCCAGCGTTTTCTTTGAGGCAGAAAGAAGAAAAGACCTCTTGGATAACAATATCGCCGATGAAAACTTCCCCGACTTATTTCTCATTCTTGACGATTATTCGCAAATCGCTCAAGACAATCAAAAACAGGATGTGTTATGCAAATTATTACAGATTTCTCACAGAGTCAAAATACACGTTATCATCGTCACCTCAATTGCTTTGGCTAAAATTATTTCAACGGAATTAAAGGCTTGCATACCGCACAGAATCACTTTTTTCCTTCCCGAAAGAAGAAACTCACAAGTTGTCATAGACCAAAACGGTGCCGAAAAGTTAAAAATGCCGGGACAATTTATTGCAAAATTTTACAGCAACTGTAATACATATGATTCTGTCGAATTATCCGATTCTGAAATCAAAGGCTTATGCAAGCAACACGAAACGCAATCTCTTGATAAAGACGCTGTAAAAAAGCTGTTGGCAACATAAGCGTTAATATTTGCAATTTATACCTACCACTACACTTTTGCCGCATTTATGATATAATGAGTATAACCAAGGAATCATCTTTAATCATTTCAAAATCGTATCGCAAGGAGGAAACACACATGTCTCAGCAATATCCCGGAACCTGGAAGCAATGCGCCACCTGCGCCTACTGGCTCGGCGTAAGAGAAACCGACTATTTTGGACAGCGAGTAACCGTTGAAAGCGCGATGGTAAAAGCAAAATGTGGCAATCTCAACGGCCCTTGGAGAAAAATGGACAAGCAAGCCTGTTCCTCCTGCAACCGTTGGGAGAAATGGCCCGTCTTAAAATAAGAAGAACAGCGGCGTGATTTCACGCCGCTGTTTTGTTTTCAGTTTGCCTCGGGAACGAGGGGGCCTGCCAGCTCCTCAAGGAAGAAGAGCTTACCCGGAAGGGTGGGAATGTAGCTTGAGGGAATGTGGCGCGTGGGGCCGTAGCGGAGAGTCATCCAAAGGGACATTCCTTGCCACTGCATACCGCGGCCGAGGGCGCCGTCGGCACCGCCGATGATGGTGTCCGCCGAGAACAGAAGGGCGGGACCCACGGTGTTGGCGCGGCAGGGCACGAGGGTGGTGCGGCTCTTGAAGGAGGTCAGGGCGTTCTGCTCAATGGTCAGAGGATGCAGCTTGGCACCGATGCGGTAGGTCTCTTTTCTCCAAGCCTCGTCACTGTCGAACTCCTCGCCGAAGTGAGGCTCCCAAAAGGCGATGTGGCACATTCTGCCGATACCGAACACAAGCACGAGCTTGGCTCCCTCGGCACGAAGGGCGCCGATCTTCTCCTCGTAGGAGGGCAGATTGTCCTTGGTGGCGAAATTGCGCTGTGCCACGGGCACGGTCAGCTCGCCAAGGGGATCATAGAACGCGTTTTCCATAGCCGACTGAAAGGAGGCCTCACCCGTGATGGTGTTGCCCTCGGCGTCTGCCCATTCGTCCATATTGAAGCACCATACGTGCTTACAGGAGACGTTCCACTCCTTGAGGAAGTAGACCGCCCACTTATACATACCCATAGGGCCTACGGGCAGGATGAAGATGATCTTCTCCCCACGCTCGGCGGCCTTTTTGATCTCATTTGCGATCTCGTGACCCATTTTGACGTCAAACTCCGCTACGTCGCGGCAAGCAAGAGGGGTGAAATCGGGGTTCCAGAAGCTCTGGCGCTCGGTGATGCTTTCGGGAGGATTGGCGCAGCAGGCGTCGATGCGCTCGAAGTCCCATCCGCGGGGATAAAAGCCTTCCAGAAGGCTGCCTTTTACGGTAGAATTGAAATCCATATTCTTTCTCCTTTCGTGTTACGGAAGCAAACGCTTGGTGGTGCCCTTCAGATAGACCTGACACTGTCGGAAGCCCTCGGCGTACTCGGCGCCGCACTGGTAGCCGCGATAGCGACTGCAGGTCTTGACCATATCGGGGAAATCAATGTGATCGTGGTCGCGCATCCATACGATCTGGCTTTCGTGGCAATTGAGCATCTTGAGCTTCAGATCGATCTCGTCGGTGATATCCACGTACTCGGTGGGCTGAAAGTTCACGCCCGCAAGGGTGTCCATATAGTAGATGGGCACAAGCTTCGCCGCGCCGTCCACACCGCTCTTGTAGTTGGGCAGAGTGGCAGTGAAGCTGGCGTCGAAGACCAGGCGCGACACCGCCGTGTGGTCGGGCATATAATCGTCGGGATTGTGGGTTATGATCACGTCGGGATCAGCATAACGGATCACATCCACGATGCGATCTCGCGCCGCCTTATTGTTATCGTAAATGTCAAGGTCGGAAAAATCGGCGCAAATGACCTCGATGCCCGCAAGGGCACCGGCGCGGCGCGCTTCCTCGGCGCGGATCCCGGTCAGCTCGTCGGGGGGAATGATCACGTGACCGAGGTCGCCTCGGGACACGTGGCAAACGATGACCTTATCGCCTCCCTTGACACAATTGGCAAGAGTACCGGCGCAGGCGATCTCGATATCGTCGGGATGAGCGCCAATGGCAAGAACGTTCATACAATATCCTCCTTTTGATAATAGGAATCTAATCTTATTCTATCCCCTTCCCCTCCTCCCCGCAAGGGCGCACAGTTGCGAAAAAGAGTAAAATAATCTACTTGATTTTTTTACTCACTTATGGTATCCTATTGCCATGAAGCACTATTTCAGACACAAATTACAAAATCTGATCGTGGTCAGCAAGGTCATCACCATCCACTATTTCGAGTTTGACAAAAATTTCCGTGCCGAGGAGGAGTCGCACGATTTCTGGGAGCTGGTGTACGCCGACCGTGAAAGCATCGTCTGTACGGCAGATGACGCCAGGATCCCTCTTATGGAGGGAGAGATGCTGTTCCACAAGCCGAACACCCGTCACGCCCTCTATGCCAACGGCAAAAAGGCACCCAACGTGTGCATCGTCTCCTTTGAATGCAAGTCGGAGGCCATGCGCTTCTTTGAGGATCGCAAGCTCCGCCCCGACAAAAGCTTCGTCCGCTTTCTTTACAGCATTGTGGAGGAGGGCAAGCGCACCTTTGATATTCCCTTCTCCTCACCCGAGTGTCGGCGTATGCATCTTTTGGACAAGCCAACCCTTGGCGGTGAGCAGTTGATCAAGAATTATCTGGAGCTTCTCTTAATTAACCTGATGCGGTCGCTGACCGAGACGCCCCGCGGCAACGAGATCTTTCTGCACGAGAGCGAATTCGGAAGCAAGCCCGTGGGCGAGGTGCTTCGGATCTTAAACGAGCACGTGGAGGAAAACCTGTCGGTAGACGAGATCTGTGCCGCCGTGGGCTACAGCCGCGCTTACGTTTTCCGCGAGTTCAAGGCGGCCACGGGCAAAAGCGTGATGGTCTATTACACCGCCCTCAAGATCGAGCGCGCCAAGCGACTTTTGCGTGAGGGCGAGCTTTCGGTGCGACAGATCGCCGAAAAGCTGCAGTTTGACACCCCCAACTATTTTTCAAAAACCTTCAAGCGGCACACGGGACAGACCCCCACCGCCTATCAAAAGCGAGCATTCACAAACGCCAAGCCTTAATTTGCCGAAAGGGCTTTACTTTTCGAAAAAACCGTGCTACAATACCCCTGTTATCATTTCAAAGGCAAAGGAAACCCATATGAAACTCTTAAAGCTACTGCCGGGCATCCTGCTTTCGGTTGCCATCGCCGCACTCGCGTGCGTGATCGAAGGTCTTCTGCCCATCCACGTCATCGGCGCCGCCGTGATCGCTATGTTTATCGGTATGTTTCTCAACCGATTTCTCCCGAAATTTCCCTTCTTCGGCGTGGGCATCAGGTTCACGTCCAAGAAGATCCTGAAATTCGCCATTATCCTTTTAGGTCTCTCCCTCAACATCCGCACGGTGCTGACGGTGGGTAAAATGTCCCTTGCGGTTATGGTATTTACCCTTCTGACCTGCTTTGGCGGCGGCTATTTCATCGGTCGCGCGCTGGGGCTCAACTGGAAGCTTTCCAACCTCATCTCCGCAGGCACGGGCATCTGTGGCGGATCGGCCATCGCCGCCATCTCCACCACCATCGACGCCGACGACAACGACGTGGCCTACGCTATGTCCGCCACCTTCCTTTTCGATATGGCCATGATCCTTCTCTTCCCCTTGATGGGCAGAGCCCTCGGTATGAGCGACGAGGCCTGCGGTCTTTGGCCGGGAACTGCCGTCAACGACACCTCCTGGGTTGTCGCCACCGGCTACGCCTTTTCCGAGGCGGCAGGTGACTTTGCCACCATGGTAAAGCTGACGCGCACCCTTGCCATCATCCCCACTGTCATCACCTTTGCTCTCATTCAGCTTCGTCTGAAGAGAAAGGAAGCGATTGCCGCCAACGAGAGCGGTGAGGACGTCAAGTTCAAATTCAACATTGGCAAGATCTTCCCCTGGTTCATCCTCGGCTTTCTTGCCATGTCGGCGCTGGCCAGTATCCTGACCATTCCCGCCGAGATCGTCAGCGGCACCAAATCCATCAGCAAATTCCTGATGGTATCCGCCCTTGCCGCCATTGGTCTGAACACCTCCTTCTCCAGTATGAAAAAAGCGGGCATCCGCCCGATGATCCACGGCTTTATCATTTCCGCACTCGTCGTTATCGTGGCGTTGCTTGTGGAAATGGCTATGGGCTTAGTATAACAGCAAAAAACACCTATGACAACCGTCATAGGTGTTTTTCTTTATTTCGGCCCGAAGCATCGGATACAAACAAGGGGTTCCTCTCCACGGGAAGCAAGTGAGATACACCGGCACGCGGCGGGAACAAAGAAATGATCACACGCCCTGATGGGAGTGCCGTCAAGACTTCCCTCGCCCGAAAGGACATAAAGCCCGCAGAAGGAAGGATTGTCAAGCACAACCTCGTCGGTCACGCTTACAAGATCCAGGGCGAACATATCGGTAACCTCAGGATAGATGATATGCTTGATACAATAGCCCTCCCCCTTTTCCTCGCAAGGCTCTACACGGTATCGCACAAGGGTATCCTCAAGGGAGGCACCGTCATATTCAAAGCAATCAAACATCCGCTCAAAGCCAAGCCCCTGATGGCACATAGCATCCGCCACCGCAAGGCCCGATGGAGTCACTCGTTCGGTGCGCACCGTATAGTCAGTGGGCTCCTGTATTTCCACAAGGAAGCATCCCGCGCCAATGCCGTGAGGCACGCCGCCACGGACGATAAAGGTATCGCCCGTCTTGACCTCCACACGATGCAGGCAGGATAACATAGCGGGAATATCCTGCTCGCGGAAGCATCTCTCCCACGCCTCACGAGTCACGCCCTCACGGAAGCCAATATAGATGGAGGGCTTCTCTCCGTCGATCTCTCGCTCACCTATGATATACCAGCACTCGGTCTTACCGAAGGCAGAATCAAACAACGCTCTTGCCTTCGCGCGGGTGGGATGCACCTGCAGCGTCAGCCGCTCGGCAGCGTCAAGGAGCTTCACCAGAACGCCAAGGCTTTTTCCGTGAGCGGCTACGTGAGATGCGCCAAGCATCTCCTCGGGATTGCTCTCAACAAGGTCGGCGAGAGTCAGGTCGGTGCCTGCCACTCGGCTGATTCCCTCCACGATATGCTCGCGCCCTACGTTGCGCGCCGCAACGGTGGACATCAGCCACTCCTCGGGGAAGTTGGTGTCCTCTCCCTCCTCGCCGTGGAGCGCCGCAATCATTTTTCCACCAAGATAGGTACGCCACGCGCGGGAGGTTTCAAGACGGATAGACTTTGTAAAATCCATGGGCTTCATTATTTATCGTTGTGACGGAACTTGTCTTCCTGCTCAAGGTCTCGCATGGTACCCGTGGGCTTGTGACGCTCGTCAAGGCGCTTCAGACCCGCCTCGTTGTCGGGCAGGAAGTCGATCCACATATAATGCAGATGGTCGGTGCCCGTTACCTCTACGCCGTGGTCGGCACCAAGGGGAATATGTACCATTACGTTGCCGTCCATGGGAATATGCTCACCATTGATAATAAGGCTCATATTGTTCTCAGGAAAGGAGAAGAAGAACTGGTCAAGCATAGGGTGGGAATGGGGCTTGACGTAGTCGTAGCCGTAAGATTCCACCGAGCCAATAGCAAATCGGGGAATGATCTTGTGAGGGATCATCATACGACTGATGGTCTTGGGGCTCTTGTTTGGATCCACGTACTGAATAGCGGTGGCGTAGGGCTTTACCAAGGGGAACTCAGTGCCGTAATCGGCGCGAAGCTTCACGTCCTCCTCGGTGATATCCCAAGCGATCTGTACCATCTGTACGTTGGTCAAGGCCTTGACGGTCATTGTCTGCTCGGGCGCAGGGACGAAGGTAACACGCTCGGAAAAATCAAAGGTCTTGCCGTCACTCTCCATGGTGCATGTGCCCTCAATGAGGATGAAAATATTATAGTGCTCCTCGTCTGCCGCAAGGGTAAAGGTCTTTCCGGCAGGCACGGTCACGTGGAAGGTGGCGGTGCCGGGAATCTCGCCCACACACATAGGAAGCGAACGCAGTTCCGCCACGCTTGTGTCAATTTTTTCCATTGCCAGAAGCTGGCCGTTCTTTGTAATCATAATGAAATCTCCTTTTGCTCGGTATGGATTTGCCGAGGGTTAACCGAAGTGATACGATCCACCACCAGCTGTCTGAAATCGGGGGAAAGCATAGCGAAATATGCCGTAAATCCCGTGACGCGCACCACAAGATCGGGATACTTGAAGGGATCCCTATGGGCTTCCAGAATCTTGTCGGCGTCGATGATATTGATATTAAGCAGGGTATTTCCCGTGTTCATAATGGTCTTGACCATGGCCGCCATTTTGAGGATACCTTCACGGTCACGACCGATGCCGGGATCCACCTCAAGCTGAACGGGTGCGGTGTTGCCGTAGCCCGGCTGAATGCGGGCGATGCTGTTACACATAGCCGTCACTGCGCCGTCCGGGCGGAAGCCGCCGCAGGGGTTGGCACCGTGATTGATGGGCTCGCCGCTCTTTCTGCCGTTAGGCGTAGCCCCCACCGTTTTACCAAGAAGAATGGTATTCGACCAGGAGAAAAATCCGGGGATGAAATTAACACCGGGGTACTTGTGGCACAAACCGCGGACAAGCTCGGTATAAAGGGCAGAAACACGCTCAGCCCAAACGTCACCAAGGCTTTCACCGCCACCGTAATGCTCGCTGTGGAGCATCAGCTGACGGATATACTCGCCGTTCTTGTCCTCGTAATTGGCACGGATATGGGTGTCAAGCTCGCCATAGGTCAGCTTGCCTTCTCGCTCAATGCGCTGCTCCAATGCGGCAAAGCTGTCGGCAACCACCGCAAGCCCACTGCCGTCCATACACATATTGTAGTAGCTAGCACCGCCGTCGGTGATATTAACACCCTTCTCTATAAGGCCGTGCTGAAAAAGGTTGAGGATCAGCTCCGGCTGACTCTTAGTCTGATAGCGGAGGTGGTGCATAATACCCTGCCCCGTGGCGTCCACCGCGATTTCAAGATGCTTTTTGTAGATGTCAAAAAGCCGTTCCGTGGACGGTTCTCCGCTCTCCATCATCTCGTGGTACGCTACCTCAAAGGTACGGGCAAGATTGATCTTGACGGTATCGTTCATGGTGTATTCTCTTCCGGGAATGCACATCCAATGGCATCCCGCCGCCACACGCTGACGCGCAAGCTCACGGGAGAAGCCGCATCGCATAAAGCCCTCTACAAGCGCCTTGTCCGAAGAATATCGCGGCCATCCTTGCTTGTTTTTGAAGAGATATTCAATGGACTTGATAAAGAAGTTCTCGTCAAGTCCGTCGTGAACGCGAATGGTAAGGTTACAGGCAATATTGATCTTATCCGCGGCGTCAAGGGCAAGATAGGACACGTGAGAGGTCATATCGCGACCGTCACAGTCAGGTCCGCCAAGCTGGAAATAGCGACTGTCCTGAAGGAAGAGACAGGCGAGATAGAACACCGCCTCCTCGTCATGCAAGCGACCTGCGGCAACGTCTTGCTCATAGTAAGGACGAAGCATCTCGTCAAGCTGACCGCCCGCACTTCCGCGGTTGTAGGTACGGGACAGCATACTGAACCAACACATCCATTGAATGGCTTCGCGGAAGGTTTCGGGCTTCTCGGTAGCCATGCGACGGTTGATCCTCGCCATCTCGCGAAGATTTTCCGCAAGCTGAGGATTTCTCTCGATTCCCGAAAGAGTCTCAAGCTCCTCGGACACACGGAGGAGGAAGGCAATGATCGCCTCTACCACCGTAATCTCCGCGTCATAAAATTCATAGTGTGATGCGTCGTGCTTTTCTCTCTCGCACTTCAAAAGTGCCAAAATTCCGCCCCAACCAAGCGCAAATCCAATGCCAAGATCGGGAGTGAAATGGTGACAATTATCGATGCCCGAAATAATGTTGTATTTGTCAAAAATCTTCTGAAGCTCATCGTAAGCATAGGCGGGATTCCACTTACAGGTCTTGGGGCGCAGACGCTCCATAAAGACAAATCCCTTGCCCACGAAGGCGTCGACGGGATCGCAATAAAGAGGATGCTCGGACAAGAGTCGGCAATAGTTATCCGTCCAGGCTCCGTAGCCGTAGATGGAGCCGTTTTCATGGTTGGGCTTCAGCTGAAACTGAAACTCGTCCTGCTCGATAATTCCGTAATCGTCTTCGTTGGCACCGCCCTTTTTGGCCTTCTCCTCGGTCTGCGCTATCTTGCGCGCGCGCAGAATCGCGATACGCTCGTCATAGGAAAAGCGCTTGTCGGAAGGATAGGTATTGATAAATTGAATTTGCGACACGGTCATTCACCTACCTTTACGGGAATGTCAATATCCGAGAGCATCGCCCCGAAGTCGCGCATTTCGCCTTCGGTATAGGGACGGGCCTCGATAAATTTGTTTTCGGTGTCGAGTCCCGCATATTTGGACGCGCCGAGAGGATTGAAATTGAGAAGCTGATAGTAAACGAGATTCTTCTTACTCGCAAGGCTCTTTGCGATGGCGCGAAGATTGCTTTCTGTAGCAGTAACACCGGGAATCAGGGGCGTGCGCACGATAAGAGGGATATCGGTAATCTTTGCCAGATTTTCGAGGATATTCTTGTTGGATACCCCCGTCCAGGTCTTATGCGCCTCGTCGTCAAACAGCTTCACATCTGCCATGACCACGTCCACCTCATCAAGAAGAGGCTTAACATGAGCATAGGGGAAAGAAAGGTTCGTCTCGATAGCAACCGAAATACCCTCCCTGCGGCAAGCCTTCGCAAGCGTCGTGGCAAACTCCACGTGGCAAAGCACCTCGCCACCCGAAAGGGTAACACCACCACCCGACGCCTCGTAGTATGCCTTATCCTGACGCACCTCCCGCAAAATCTCCTCCACCGTCATCTCACGACCGCTCATCACAAGTGCCTCGGCATAGCAAGCCTCCGTACACTTACCGCACTTGACGCAAAGGGTACGGTCAATGATGTGTCGACCGTCCGCCACCTTCTGCGCCCCCGTAGGGCAAGCGGAAAAGCATTTGCCACAGCCAATGCATTTGGCGGGATAAAACAGAAGATCCTCGTGCGGAGAGAGCGTCTCAGGATTATGGCACCAGGCACACCGCATATTGCATCCCTTGAAAAACACGGTGGTACGAATACCGGGACCGTCGGAAAGCGAAAATCGCTGAATATCGGTAATCAAATGCTTCATAATTATGCCTCGGTCTTTACGGATACCCATCCGCCGCCATTCTTTACACTTTCGTACATCTTATCCAGCACGTAGCGTGCGATTCTGCCCTGCTCGGCGCCAACCACAAGAGGCTCGCCGGTACGAAGGCTGTACGCAAAATTGTCGCTTCCCTGTTGCCACTCACGGGCATAGGGATAGGGGGTCTCCTCGCTCCACTTACCGTCGCGGAACCAATAGATATGGTTGCCCTCGGCACCGCCGCTGACGTTCAGATAAGCACCCTTCTCGCCGTAAAGCTCAATGCGGGTGTACCAAGCGGACGCCATAAAGGAGGTGGTTACCGTGAAGCGAGCGATACAGCCGTTCTTGTAGCGCCACTCGGTGTTACCGAAATCCTCCGCCTCAATGTCATGGGTCTGAAGAGCCGAGGTGGCGCGCACCTCGTCGGGAATACCAAGCACCGTGATCAGTCGGTCGATCTCGTGAATGCCCTGATTGCTGAAGGCGCCACCGCCGTCCATCGCCCAGGTGCCTCTCCACTTTCCGTTGGCATCGTAATATTTCTGTGTTCTCTTGATATTGAGGGTGATGTTTGCCGAAAGGATGCGATCACCAAAGAAGCCCTGCTCCGCCGCCATCTTCAGCTCGGTAAGGGGGCCGCGGAAGTGCAGGTCAAAGTCCACGCCGAAAAGAAGTCCCTTCTCCTTTGCCATGGCGATAGCCTCATCGCACTTTTCGTAGCTGACATCCATAGGCTTTGTAGTAAGCACGTGCTTGCCTGCCTCGAAGCACTGCATGGCAAGATCGCAATGGGTGCCCGTGGGGGTAACGATGTACATCACCTCCACCTCGGGGTCATTCAAAAAGGTATTGATATCGGTGCTGTAGGGAACGCCGTATTGCTCACTCACCGCGCGTGCCTTTTCCTCGTTGATATCGCAAACGCCGTACAGACGAATGCCGCATGTCTCCGAGATCTCGGCGCAACGGTTCTTTCCCATGCCGAGACCCACTACGACCATACGAACGGGATCGTCGGCATAAGGTCTGTCAAAATGAAGCTTGGGCGTCAAGGCGGTCTTCATATCGCCGGGAGCGGCCGAGGGAATATTCTTCACTACGTAATCGTAGACCCGCTTGGAGGTCTCAACCTTATCAAGTCCCGCATCCGCAGGCACGTGGGTCTCCACCGAGATGGGCATATCCTTGCCCGTTACGGCAACGCCGGCCAGAACGCGGCGCCAAGGCACCTTCTTATAATCAAGCTCGGGAATGGCCTCTACACCCCGTGCCTTTACGTGTACCATGTTGGCATACTTGAGCGCCTTCGTGAAGTAGTCCACACAGTCGCCCTGCGCCTCGGGAAGCGTCTCAAACATATTGGAAACGTCCCATGCAAGACCCCATTCGGGTACATCAAGCGCCTCGAGAACGGTAATAACCTCGTCGGGGGTCACACCACAGTTTTCAAAGCCAAAAATCAGCCCCGCCTCCTTGGCACGCTTGGCAAAGGGCTCAAACATCTCCATTACCTCGGCGAGGGCGTCGGGGCGCATGGCAAGCTCGCCGCAGGCAGGATCGTCTGCCGTGTGCTGCCAGAAGAAGAAGCAACGAACGTAGGGGGTACCGAGGATCTTTGCGGCACGGATCACACCCTCAAGCTTCTCCATTTCCTTTGCCTGACGGGCAGCATCGGGCAGATGCACCTTGCAAAGGGAGGATTGGATCACGCCGGGTTTAAGACCGTAGCTGTCAAGCGCCGCCTTGAGTGCGTACAGTTCCTCGTCGGTCTGTCGCTCAATGGTCTTGCCATTGATACGGCCACGGAAATCCACGTGGGTCATTCCCCATTCCTTAAGGATGGGAAGTGCCTCGTAAATATCCATATAAAGCTCGTCGGAAAAAATGGAAACATACATAATGGTTTCTCCTTTTTGTGTTTTGGGGGTTGACAACCTCCGCCTTATATGATAGCATTATAACACGAAAATAATTGCATGAATAGCACTAATTTAACGAAAAATAAAACTTATGTAAGATTGGAGACGGTATGGAGCAATTCTTTCGGCTTGACGTCAACATCAATGCCATGCAAGGCGCCCTTCCCATCCGCGTGGCGCATCACAAGACCCTCGACAACCCAAACAATCACGTCCTTCACATCAACAATTATATAGAGATCTACGTTTACGTTTCGGGCAATCACAACTATATCGTGGAAAACACGGTATACGAGCTGAAGCGAGGCGACGTAGTGGTGATCAACCCCCTTGAGGTGCACAAGGCGCTTCCCCTCTCCCGAAGCGAATACGAGCGCTTTTACTTTCTTGTGGACATCCACACCTTCGATGCCATGTGTATCGACCCTCTCTCGGCATTTCTCAAAAAGCCCCTCGGTGCCGGCAACCTGATCTCCTTCCCTGAAGAAAAGCGAGAGGAGATCCTCTCTGTTCTCTACACCATCAGCGACTGCTTCCGCGACGGTCGGGACGATCAGCTCCGCGCCTTCACCTACTTTATGCGGCTTCTTGACGAGCTGCACCATCAGATGCTCACAAGCGGCCCTTCCGCAGGCACCGTAACCCGGACCCCCGCGCTTTTGGAGAAGATCCTTGCCTACGTTGCCGAGAACACTGCCTCGATCCAATCCATCACCGAGATCTCCGACACGCTTGGGCTTTCCCCTCAGTATCTGTCGGGCTATTTCAGCAAGCAGGTAGGAACGCCCTTAAAAACCTACGTTCAGGCCAAAAAGATCGCCCTTGCCAAGGATCTTCTCGACAAGGGTGCCGACGTGACGGGAGCTTGCTATGAATGCGGCTTCAATGATTGCTCGTATTTCATTCGCGTGTTCAAAAAATACGTGGGTATGACCCCTCTCTCCTATAAAAACAGCATGACAAAGAATCAGGAATAAAAAAAGAACACCCGCCTTGGCGTGATACTCTTAACGGAGTATCACGCCAGTTTTATTCGCCTTTGGCGAGTTATATTGCTATGCAGTGATATTCGGCTTGCACCGAGTGATATTCGCTACGCGAGTTTTGTGGCGAATAAAATATCACTGAAGCCGTAAGGCTTCAATATCACTATTGCGATAGCAATAATATCACTCCGACGAAGTCGGAATATCACTTGACTTAGTGACGGTTTGGGCGTATAATAATTGCAGAGGTGATGGAATTATGTCAAACAGCACTTTAAGAGATAAAGCAAAGGAATTTGCCAAGAATATCGTTTTCCTCTGCCGTAATATAAAATCAGAACACAAAGAAACGGTTCTAATTAATCAATTATTACGCTCC